>JAUYMX010000229.1 GCA_030699345.1 Methylococcaceae bacterium | reverse complement strand
GCGTGGCGACGCATTATCTTTCCAACTATCTCGGTTGGCGCAGGCTGGTCGATCGCAGAAATACCGCCTTATCATCGACCGCCTTCTTGTCCGCCGTTTTGGGGATAAATTATGTTCAACAAGTAACAGTGACATAGCCTTTAAAAATGAGCTAGGCAACTGTTTGACGCAATGTTTTGCGTCATTTAGGATGTCTAATTATAGTTAGGAGTCGGAGTGGTTTTTTTCGTAATTTCTCGCAAAGGCTTTGAAGACTATTTGTTGTTTGCAGAAAAACTCTCCGCGCCGCTATGGATTTCAGCGGGCATATTAAGTACATCTGAGCTTGAGGCGCTCCGTTGTCGAGGCGCTGATGTCACGGATTTTAACTATGAAATCGGACTGAACGAAAATGAAGTCATTGATGGTGCCATTGAAACAATTAAGGAGCATCATCCAGGTGAAGTCATTTGGGTTGGGAAATAAACTTCAAACAGAGAAATGATGTGTCTTACAGTTACTCATATTGCCTAACATGGCGCTCAACCGGAGCGCGGTTATAATGCGGTTTTATTTTTCAGCTTTCCGGGCCGCGCCCGGTTAGCTCTACGTTAGAGAGCATGAATATCTCCGCGCTTACTCATCAACAACTGTTCCGACCGGGGAGCGAATCCAACGGCTGCACGGTTGCTGAAAGATACTCCGCTGACTTCCTGATTGATGGGGAGTCACTACTACACACCCTCGTCAAAATCGACGGCGGGCACGCTGACTTTATGGGGTGTTTCGTCAAAGGCTTCGCCGAGGCTGCTGCAAAAGCGGTTGCCATGCTCTTCTTGCAAGCGCCCCCCGATTCAGCGAGTGGGCGTGTGCTTCTCTATATTTGCCCTGAGTGTGGAGATATTGGGTGTGGCGCCTACTCTGTACGCATTGAGAAGACCGATATTGGGTACTCGTGGGGTGATTTTGCTTATGAGAATGGTTATGAAGATCCACGCGTTATTGAAGCTGCAGGCCCTTTCTTTTTCGAGCGGAGTGCCTATGAATCTGCAATTAGTTGTGCCGCAGCTCTCTAACATGGCGCTCAACCTCGCTCCCTTCGGTCGCTGGACGCTGCGCGATAAGGCCGCGCAGCGCCGGTTAGCTCTACGTTAGGCTTTTTTGTGCGAGTCATGTTCGAAACCAATCGCCTCAGAATCCGTGAATTCTCAAGTTCTGATTTCACAGCGTTGCATGACCTGTTCAGCGATGCCGAGTCGATGCGCTTCATTGGCCCCCGTCGTCCAATGAGCGACGTAGAAACACAAGATTGGTTGAATGAACAGATCTTGCTGCAAGCTAGCTCGATCACTCGGCACGCAGTCGCGCTGAAGAGCAACGATGAGCTAATCGGTGTCTGTGGTATCAAGCTACTGGCCGGTGTGCGAGACTTTGGCTACTTCTTCCGTCGCAGTTACTGGGGTAAAGGATTTGCGTTTGAAGCATGCCACGCCATTTTGGATCTCTTAACGGAAAGCCCCTCGACAGTGAACTACCAGATCTTTGTCGCCAAAGAGAACTTACACAGCCAAAGGCTGCTTGTGAAGCTCGGCTTCAATTTTGGGCCACTTTCAGAGCGTGATGGTGAAGCAGGCTACTTCGTCACCAGGGAATAAGTTGAAATGACTGCGTCAAATTGTGCCTACGCGCCCCAGCCTAACTGGGCGTTCAACGCGGACGCCAACACTGGCCATGGCTTCGCCATTTTCATGGCCAGTGTTGGTGCCCTACGCGCTTCGCGCTACGGCGCCGGTTAACTTTGGCGTTAGGTCTTTCAGGAGCAAATAGATTGAAAGTATTTTTAGCTGATTCTTTTTCTGACGAAGAAGGGTCTTTAGCTGAGGAAGGAAAAACTGTTTACATTCAGGGTTCAAGCCCGCGTAGGTCCGATTAGCGCAGCGTAATCGGACGCATGTTGTCCAGTGTTATCATCAATGCTTTCCAACGCAGGAAAAGGCTATGCCCAACTATCGAAGCGCATTCATGCCGGGAGGCACTTGGTTTTTTACGGCAAACCTGTTGCAACGGCATTACTGGGAGCATGTTATCCGCAACGATGCCGACCTCCAAAACATGTAAACCCTTTGAAACATGGATACGTTAAGCGGGTAGTGGATTGGCCTTATTCAACTTTTCACCGCTATGTCGCGAAAGGTATTTATCCAGCCGATTGGTGCGGTGACATCAATTCCGTAGTAGATGGCGATGAATGACATGCGTCCGATTACGCTGCGCTAATCGGACCTACGAGGCTAAATCGCCTGCTAGCAAATCCTATCGCGTTGCAGACCAGCGCAAGCCGTTTCATGCCCTCCGATTGCAATTCGCACTTTCGGTTACTAAGCCCGATCCAGTAAGGCGTTGCGTGCTTCGGTAATGAGGATAAATTGCTCGTGGCTGCCGCCGATGTCGGGATGCGTCTTTTGGGCGAGACGTCGAAAAGCGGTTTTAATCTGGGACGCCTCGAGTAAGCCGTCGAGCGGCAGATTCAACGCTTCCCGATGTCGCCGGTCGCTGAGTCGGCTGTTGGGACTTGGCTGCTGAAAACGGCCCTGGTTATGTTGCGCTTGATACTCGAATAGCTTTTCTTGAGCCTCGCGGCGCAGTTTTAGCGATTCCGCCCGCAACTCTACTTGATCGTCTTGCCATTTTTGCCGGGACATGATCGTACAGGCCTCGAAGTTTATCCAGCCGTTTGACTCGAGCTCGTCCAGGTTAATCGGTCCGACCATATCGTAAGGCTCCTCCAGCCAGGCGCTTCTGCCGCGCGAACCGGCTTCAACCCGGCCGATAGTCACCGTATCGACGACACCGTAAGAGCCGTTCCAAATGACCCAATGCTCTTCTTCCTCCGGCCACGGATTGTGATGCATGGTATTTACCTTGTTGACGAATTTAAAAGAAATATTCGTAAGTCAGCAAAATAAATACCAAGTACGTCAACACCTTGAAAATTGCCGCCAACCCTGGGCCAACGGCACCGCCAGACCAACTCGCTCGCTTGGACATTAAGCGTTTAGGTACGAATTGAGCCACAGGAAGCCGACAAACTGTTAGTTTTGGAACAAGCCGGTAGGAGCATTGGTGTTGAAATAGTTTCCGCGTTACGGCAGTAGCAACCTTTTCTAGCTCTTGCCGTTACCGGTTTTCGTGGCAACTTTATAGCAGCGGCTTTAGTTGCGGCCAGATTTTCTCGACTATCAAGGACTGCGCCTTGGCATTGGGATGTAACCCGTCCGCTTGCATCAGGTCATTGACCAACGCAACGTCCTCAAGAATAAACGGCACATAAGCAATTTTTAATTCTTTCGCCAGCGCAGGGTAAATGTCATAAAACATGTCCGTGTAGCGTTTGCCGTAGTTGGGTGGGATTCTCATGCTCAACAGCAGCACTTTCGCACCGGTTTTTTGGGCACGATGTATCAGCTCGGTAAGGTTACTTTTAATCAGTGTGGGCGCCAAGCCGCGTAAGCCATCGTTGGCGCCCAGTTCAATGATCACCACATTCGGCTGATGCCGCTGCAAGGCTGGATTAATACGAGCCAAGCCACCGGCAGTAGTATCGCCGCTGATGCTTTCATTGTGGACGCTATAAGGCGGATTATGGCTTTGCAGTTGATCGCGCAACAACGCCACCCAGCCCTGACGGACTTCAATTCCGTAACCGGCACTGATACTATCTCCCAGCACCACAATCGACTTGGCACTTGTGGGCATCGACATTAACGCAATTATTAAGACACTTAAAATTCGGCTCATTATGGAAACTCACACTGAAATTATTGTAACAAAGGACTTGGGCAAATCTGTGGCGACTGCCGAAGGGGATCTGCATATCTTGGCAGCGGTAGATTTGATTATCAAATCCGGCGAAAGCATCG
>JAUYMX010000228.1 GCA_030699345.1 Methylococcaceae bacterium | reverse complement strand
GATCAATTTACGTTTTTGATACAGTTGATCGATGTCGAACGCAATTGCTAAGGTCACCACATCAGCTTCAAGGCCATCCAGCACCGCACGTGCTTGTTTGCCGCCGCCGCCATGAGATTGGTTGATGGTGACGTTGTCGCCGGTTTTGGCTTTCCAATATTTAGAGAACGCCTCGTTGTACTCTTTATAAAATTCACGAGTCGGATCGTAAGACACATTGAGCAGCTTAATATCAGCGGCATTGACTGCGGGTGCAGCAGTTAGGGCAGCGAATACCCCGGCAACGAGAAGTTGGCGCAATTTTATTTTCATATAGTAAAGCTCCTTAAATTAAACACAGTTAAAACGAGAGTTGGAAACGGGTGGCGAATACATGTTCGGTAGGTCGATCACCACCTTTAATAGCTTTGGCTCCGCCATCAAAACTGGTTTGTTCGTAATCGGCTCTGATCAGGGCATAAGAGTTCAAGTACCAATTAGCACCCAAGGTCCATGCAGTGGCGTGATGGGCTGATAAGTTAGGATCAATAATTTTGAAGGTACCGTTATCTATATCCATCTCAGTCCAGCGTGCGGCGAACTGCAATGCACCCCATTGACCATCCAGCGGGCTGAAATTTTGAATGGGTTTGACGGCGCCAAAGGTGTTGTCTTCACCGGTGACAACCCAGGAACCCAATACTTGCCAAGAGGTATTATCTTGTCGGACAGAGGTGTTTTTTCCTTTGCTGTCCTTACCGTTAAGGGTTTGCGAAGATGCTGCATATTCTGCCATCACACCAAATGGTCCTGCGTACCAGTAAGCTTGTGGATAGATGCGGTAATGTTCGCCATTGCTGACCGGTGCGGCGAGGAGAGTTCCTGCGGCTTTTGTCGGGTCTTGGTAAGTTTTGGTGTAATCGAGATAAGTAGTTCTTCCTATCGGTGTGGCCTGAGCTTTTAGTGCACCGTTTGAATCACCGGAGAAATAGTTAGGATCACTCACTGTACCTGCTACGCCAAGTCCTAATCCTTCTATCCAGCTGTAGCCGGTATGTTGGAATGGATGAGCAAATATGCGACCAACGAACTCTTTATTGTCGTTGGTGTCTTTAGAGTTGTTGTTAGGGCTGCCATCATCGCCTGAACCGTTCATTACGCCCACTTGGTAGGTAAAGGTGTTTTTGGCATCAATCGGGCCGGGCACAACCTCAGTGGTAAAGCCGGATTTGGAGAATGCACCATGCAACTGCACACCAACATCACGGTTACTGGCTAAGTATGTTGGAAAGGCGCGTTCCAGGAATGTGCCGTCCGAGTCGCCTTGTAAACGCTCAAGACTGAGGGACGGTTTAAATTTACCGACCAACAAGCTGGCTTCAGGCAGGTAGGCATAGTCCAAATAAGCATCTGGTAGAATGTTTCCGCTGGCTGCAAAATCAGGCATGATTTTGTAGTAAATGTTCTTGAAAACTTTACCTTCCAACCAGATACGTGCTTGCTTGAGTTCAAAGTTGTCGGTGGATAAATGGTTAGCGTCTTCAGAAAAAAAATGACCGTCAGCTTGCACAGCCCCACGGATGCGGACTTCATGCTGACCATCTTGCGAGGAAATTCTGAAACCATTGGTGCCGACATCAAATTTTGGCAACTTGGTAAAGTTGGACGCGGTAACTTCATCTTGCACTTCCAGCTTACGTTCCAGCGTGTTGACTTTGCGGGTCAACTTTTGCACTTCTGGATTAACTGCGGGTGCCGCCGCTGCAGTTGGTGCAGGGACTGCAGCGGTAGCTTTTTCGAATTTTTCTAAACGGGATTCAAGTTCGTGAATGCGACGCTCTAAAGCATCGACATCAACTGCGTAGGCGTTGGGTATGCCTAATAATGCCAACTGTATTGCCCCCGCAAGGGTTTTGTAGCGTAGGTGTTTCATGGTTTATCCTAAATTTTGTGCTTACTTCCGGTGGTCCGGTCAGGCATTTTTAGTGCACTGAAATTTGGTTTTTTTAACGGAACACCGTAGTAATGGTTACTTACTTGATGTTGCTTTGGTATCGAAACGCAGTTTTTCTTTGCGTTCGATTTGCACCACCCGGTTTTCGTGAACAATAATTTCAATAGATCCGAATTTGATTTCTTGCAGCATGTTAGCGATGGTATTGGCTATCTCTGCTTTCAATCGGTCATCAGTGTGATTTCTTGGGTTTGTCACTCTAAAAAACTCCTTCTGATAATTGGCATCGCAAAACAACTATTGCTTACCAGGTGTCATGGTAAAGATAATTTTATCTTCAATAAAATGACAATTTTAGAGTTAGACATCTTTTATTTAGATATTGTAGGTGTTCGTTTAGTCATTCGATCATTGTTAAACCAAGAAATGGTGTAATGCCTTTCAGCCGGTTTCCGCTTATGATATGAACGTTTTTTGGCCCTTTTTAAGCTGTGAATTAAATGAAATACAAAACATTGACACTGTTGTTACTCAGCGCGGTTGTAGTTGGTTGCGGCCAGCCGGGTCCGCTGTATTTGCCCGATAAGACCGCGCCTGCAAATGTAGAGCCCCCTGCCAAACCCGAACCGCAAAAAAATCAATAACATGGATTATTTTAATTACCGCGACAACGAGCTTTTTGCCGAAGATGTTTCTGTGCAGGACATCGTTTATAAAGTTGGCAGCCCTTGTTATATCTACTCCCGAGCCACGCTAGCAAGACATTGGCAGGCGTTTGATCA
>JAUYMX010000227.1 GCA_030699345.1 Methylococcaceae bacterium | reverse complement strand
TTATGTGTTTTTTCTAGAAAAGCAGCAACCAAGCGAGCAAAGTTATCGGCTTCGTGTTTTTTCGGGTCGGTCTCTTGTTCAAGTGCATGACCGCCGCCCCCGGTACTTTTAATTTTGCCAGGTAGATCGGACGTAATATCTCGATCATGCAAGCGATTTTCAGAATTCGTCAGTGTTTCGATTTCTTCTAACGGCGCAGAATGTGTTTTTGCGTTAAAAAATCGTGCCTGGGTGTTATCTGCAACGACGATCCAGATTGGTTTCATGATGATCTCCTGTTAATGAATGGCATTGGTGAAATGAATTGCGGCAATTTCTAATTTCATATTATTCAATCGTAATATTAAGTTAATTAATTGCCGACAGATATTGGTATTCATACCAATATCTTTTTCATATTTTCCATTCAAAAAATATCGATTATTTTTTTATCCATGGACTTATTTAGATGGATTAATGGTGTCCATTAAGCGCTTAAATTTGACAATAATATTAAAGGCGGTAGGTTCAATCTGACAAAAATGCACTGTTTTTAAAGTCATCGACAATTTTCTTGGTGATAAAAGATCTACGGTGAAAATTTTGATTTTTTGACCCCTACGAGGTGATTAATGAAACGCCAAGCAATGTTCTCCGCCCTTGCCATGTTATTTTTAACGCAAACGGTTTATGCCTATGTGCCTAATACCGGCGGTGGCGGAGGTGGAGGCGGTGCATGTGCCAAACCTAAATTTAGTCACTTTGTACCTACGGCTAAAGCGGAAGCTAAATCGGGTTCTGAATTTTCTTTTGTGGCGTCAGCCAACACGCACCCCAAAACGATTAAAGTCACCGTTAAAGAAGTGCCGGTAGAACTAACCGTGCCAACGCAATCAGATAGTGCCTATGTAGTTACCGGCAAACTTCCCGAATCATTAAAAAACACCTTTGCAAGAATAAGCATTAGCGCTGAGTCATCCGGCCAATGCAAAGGCACGGAAGGTTGGTTGATTAAAATTACCGACTAAATTGTAAACGCAAAGTAACGGTATTAACGGGGTCATAAGGTGTGGCCTTGGCCACATTGATAAATTAAGACTCAGTTTATGACTCAACGCTTGATACCGTTGCTTTGCTTGTTCCACATGCTAGCTATTTTATGGTGGGCCCTGCCCCGCAACTTCGAAACTCTTGAATACGAAAACGATTATCAACATACGCCACTATTTGCCTGGGAAGAGCCACTGCTAAATGCCGGTAAACTCAGCCCAAACAACCCAATACGATTATTGCTAAACCATTACATTAATTTGACTGGAAACCAGCAATATTGGGATTTTTTTGCCCCTGCCACGCCTAAGTTCCACCAATATTTATCTATTTGTTACAACACCGTAAACAATCCGCGACAAGGCAATATCAGCTGCACATCCTCGCCCTTATTCACCAATTTAAACTTAGAATTTAAAAGCTTAAGCCTGTTTAACGTCATGGACAGTCGCCTGTATCGCTTGACTGAAAACCTAGCCACATTGAATGATCCACAACTATTGCAAGCATTCACGCGTTATTACCAAAACCAAAACGTAACTCATCAAGGCTCATCACCAGCGTTGGTTTTGCACCTATTTGAATTAGCCCCAGGGTTTGAAGATTTACCAAGCTACGGTTATCAAATGGATAAATTGTTATTTTCGGAAACCAAGTAATGCAAAAAATGTGGCACTATTTTTGGTTTAAACCGATTGATGTTCGGCAATTTGCTATTTTGCGAATTAGTTTTGGCTTACTAAGCACCGTGTATTTGCTTCAATTACTGCCCTTTATAGATGCTCATTTTAGCGGCAACAGTTGGTTGGCAAACGTGCAACTTCCTAAGCTATTAAATTGGGGGACTTGGTCGATTTTTAACGTGCAGCTCGGCAGCTATAGCGCTCTATATAGCCATTCCGTCCTCATATTAGGGATAGGCGCGGCCATTGCCATGATGGTTGGCTGGAAAACCCGGTGGTCAATATTTATTACCTGGCTGGTACTGGCGTCATTGTGGAATAGAAACCCACTGCTGTTGGATGGGGATGATGCGGTATTAAAAGTGATGACGTTTTATTTGCTGTTAACACCTTGCGGCGGGGCTTGGTCCATTGATGCGCAACACCATAAATTGCCGACAGAAGCCGCGGTTTGGCCCTTGCGGTTAATACAATTTCAAATCGCATTAATCTATTTTGTTTCCGGCTGGGTTAAATTCCATAGCGCAGAGTGGTTGGACGGATCGGTTTTACAATATGTACTGAGCCACCCGCATTATTCCCGATTCGACTGGTCTGGCTATTTTAAAAGTGCGTGGTTCGTTGGCATGCTAAGCGTATTAGCCAGCATAATACGCTGGTGGGAGTTGCTGTTTCCCTTCTTACTACTAAATAGCTATTTGCGACGATTATCGCTAGTGCTTGGCGTCATGTTTCATATTGGTTTGCTGGTAACCATGAACCTGCGTTGGTTTCCAATCATCATGCTGGCCTTATATCCGGCTTTATTGTCGAGCCATGACTTTAGGCGTTTTTTACAAATCAGCATTGTTAAAAATAACGTCAATGTCTTACAGAAATTGATCAGCAAGCGACTCTAGCTATACCATTCGGAAATCAATATTCGACACTCAGCTTGCCATTGACATTCTGTTTCTTCACAAAATCTATTAACTTCAGAACGGAAACAGGGACGATGTTTTGTCGCTTGTTGAATTGCATGTACCAGTTCTAGTTCTGAAATTAAGTCTTCCGGATTTTCAATGCCAATTAATTTGGCCAACTGCTGTAAGCCCAGCGTTGTCATTGGCCCATCTTCTTCCAGCATTGCAACGTATGTGGCTATCAGTATTTCTGAATAGTCTATCTCGGCTGCAAGCCAATCATTTAGGGCACCACCTGGTTTAAAGCCCCTGGCTTGTGCTTTGAAATAAGCCGCTTCTGCGATCCATTGCTGCCGGTTTCTGCTGTTTATCCGGTCATTCAACATGCTCTCGAACCGATGTTAAAGGAAGTTTTCATAATGACTATTTCTTTGGAATCGTAATGGTCAAAACGCCGTTATGGTAATTCGTGCTCATTTTGGCGGCATCTGCAGGCCCGGGTGTTGATTAAGCCGGTCATTCAACTTGAACACCATATAAGTCTGTACGCCCAGGATAATCAAGACTAAGGCGACGACAGCGCCAATAGTTTCATTTTTCGTAACTATTCAGTCTTTAATCTGAATGAGGTTATGCGTTTATTGTGTCGGGTGGATAAGCAACGCACATCCACCGCATTTGCCGGATGCGCTAGCGCTTATCCAGCCTACACATGACGGCTCGATCAAGAGACTGAATAGTTACCATTTTTCATCCGTGCGCTCCTGAATTCTCTGCTGACCTGATGTAACGACTAACTGTTCAACTCATTGTCGTCGGCAGTCATCTGCGTGAAAGAAAATCATTAAATTCACCGTAGAAGTATTTAAAAAATACCATGGGGATTATTTTGATTAGAAATACACCGCAAAGATATTTGTATAAATACCTATGTATTTATACTTATGGCAACCTCAAAACACATCATTCTGACGTCACTTTTCCACGGCAATTTTCAGGGCGTCGTCTACCTTTTCCAACCAGATAAACTGGAGCTGGTTTCTTACGGCTTCGGGTATTTCTTCAAAATCTCGTTGATTGCGGGCAGGCAGCAGCACTGTTTTTATGCCTGCTCTAGCCGCTGCAATGACTTTCTCTTTAATACCGCCGACCGGTAATACCAAACCACGCAGGCTAATTTCCCCGGTCATTGCCACGTCGCTAAGCACGATGCGTTCAGAAAACGCGGAATAAAGGGCGGTAAACATGGCGACCCCCGCGCTGGGGCCATCTTTAGGAATGGCCCCAGCCGGGACATGTACATGGATGTCGTTTTTTTCGAAGATTTCCGGATTTAATCCCAAGTCATGGGCACGTGATTTGACCAGACTGAGAGCGGCTTGGGCGCTTTCTTTCATCACATCACCCAGCTGACCGGTCAAGATCAACTTACCGCTGCCGGGTACGCGAGCGGCTTCGATAAAAAGTATATCGCCGCCGACCGGTGTCCAGGCTAGCCCGGTAGCAACGCCCGGCACGCTGGTACGCATGGCAACATCGCTATCAAACTTTTTCGGCCCCAAAATGCCAGGGATGTTTTCGGCGTCGATCTGCTCATTGGCGATAAACCCTTCGGCAATACGCATGGCGACATGTCGACATACTGCACCGATTTCACGCTCCAGACTTCTGCAACCCGCTTCACGGGTGTAATCCTGAATAATGGTTGATATGGCACTTTCGGTGAGCGTGCATTGCTCAGCGCTTAAGCCGTTGCTTTCCAGTTGCCGACTCACCAGGTAGCGTTTGGCAATCTGGAGCTTTTCTTCGGAGGTATACCCGGTTAATTCGATCACTTCCATCCGGTCGCGCAAAGGCACGGGAATGCTGTCCAGGACATTGGCCGTGCCAATGAACATGACATGGCTCAGGTCAAACGGCATAGCCAGATAGTTATCGCGGAAGGTTGAGTTTTGCTCAGGATCCAATACTTCCAGCAACGCTGATGAAGGATCGCCCTGAAATCCGGAACCGAGCTTATCCATTTCATCCAGCATAAATACCGGATTATTGGTGCCCGCCTTACGGATTGATTGAATAATATTGCCCGGCAGTGCGCCGATATAAGTACGCCGATGGCCTCTAATCTCCGCTTCATCATGCAATCCGCCCAAGCTGGCACGTATAAACTCACGCCCTGTAGCACGCGCAATACTGCGTCCTAATGAGGTTTTACCGACGCCGGGCGGGCCGACAAAACACAAAATCGGGCTTTTGCCATTCGGGTTTAATTTACGTACTGCCAAAAACCCCAAGATGCGTTGCTTGATTTTATCCAGGCCATAATGGTCTTCATTAAGGATTTCCCTGGCTTTGGCTATATCAATAACGGTGGAACTGGCCTTGGACCACGGTAATTCCGTTAACCAATCAAGATAGGTACGCAGCATCGAATACTCACCGCTGGCATCAGACATGTGCTGCAGGCGACCAAGTTCTTTACGCGCTTGCTTTTCGGCCTCTTCAGGCATGTTGGCGGCACTGATCGCGTTGCTGATGTCTTCAATTTCCGCGGCACTGCCTTCGTCGTCACCCAATTCCTTCTGGATAGCTTTCATTTGCTCGCGTAACACGAATTCGCGCTGGCGCTGCCCCATCGTTTCCTGGGTTTGTTCATTAATCTTGTTGGACAGTTTTAATACTTCAATTCGGTAATTGAGCAATTCCAGAAGCTTGTCGATACGCTCTTGGATATTAAAGAGCGACAACACATCTTGTTTTTCTTCCGGCTTTACAATCAAGTAACTGGCGATCAGGTCGGCCAGCATGGTCGGCGAGGTAATTGAGCGAATCGCATTTACCAATTCATCAGGCGCATGTCGAATCTGAGTAAGCACATCTAACACTTCCAGCGCTTTTTGTTTGAGCGTGATGACGCGTGCTTCAATATCCTGAGAATTAATCTCCGGCTCTTCGTAACGCTCAACGCGTGCGACCAGAAACGGATAGCCCGGTAAAAACTCATGTACGCGAAAACGCTGCACCCCCTGACAAACAATATGGTGGGTATCATCGGGCGCGGTTAGGTAGCGCAAGATTTCCGCGACAGTACCGATCGTGTACAGATCATTGCCGCCGGGCTCTTCATCCATGTCACGCAATTGCATGAGTAAGCCAACCGGTTTTTCGGAACGCACCGCATGTTGCACGGCCGCAATTGAGGCTTTACGCCCCACCACCAGCGGAGAAATGTTTTGTGGAAACAGCACAGTCCCACGCATCGGCACAATAATCAGTGCGTCAGTCGGGATGGCTGGCAATTGCAGCGGAGCCTCTTGATTTATTTCCGGTGATGGCTCTTCTGCATCCGGAGTGGATCCCAAAAATAACTTTTTCAGGTCCTTTATTTGCATGAGAATGCTTTATGTTTTGCGCAGTGTGATTAACAAACAACCGTTCTCAAATACACGCGTGTGTATTTCGAAACGGCCGACAGGCAGTTCAACACGTCGCTTAAATTGCCCGTAGGGTATTTCAAGGCGCCTGATATATGACTCTGTACTGGTGGGCAAGCGTCGGTGCCCGTCAATCACCAAAAACCCATCTTCCAGCAGGACATCTAAATGCTCCGGTGCAACGCCAGGCAATGCAATCATGACATTGAATTCACAACTGGTTTCGAAAATATCGATAGGCGGTTCCCACATTGGGCGTTTTGCGTTCATAACAGCGGGTCTAAAGAACTGCCTATGCAGGCGTTCAGCGCGATCCACAGTTTCGCAAGCTTCTGTCCACATCCAGGTTTCAAGATTAGGTAATGGCATAAAGGAAGATTTGATGTAGTTGCGGTTTAGAGTTGCTCAGTATGTCTTGAATAGCCGCCACTAATAAATACGTACAACTACCTAGAGAACCTCGAAAAACCCTGCACTTCGATAAACTCAGTGCGAACGGTGTCTTATAAATCAATAAGTTCCGTTCGTGGTGAGCAAAGTTACCCCTTCGGGCCACTGCCATTAAGCAAAATCGATACACTTGTAGGTGCGAATTTACTTGTGCCCAGAGGGTATTCGCACAACTGGCTAATCATTGCTTCGCAATGTGCGAATAAATTCGCACCTACATCTTAACTGATGTTACGCAGAGCGGTTTTTCTCCCGTTATTCCGCCCCGAGCATCGCAGCTTTTGGCGAAATAGGCCCGCTAGGGGAGCGGCAAGGATGCCGCTCGTTTTCGCAGGGCCAGGGATGGCCCTTCGAAAACCCTCGCCAAAAATGAGAAGCGCAGGAAATTGGCGGAATCCGGGTCGCCTTTTCTTTGGCTACTTTCTTTTGGCGAAGCAAAAGAAAGTAGCTCGCCTGTCGGTGCGAGAACCGACATTAAAATAAACTGTCGCGATAGCGACACCAGAGATCCTTGAATATCAATAAGGATCATTTCTTTTGGTTTGCGTAACATCCGATCTTAACTTAATGGCAGTGCCCCTTCGGGCGTATGGCGTTACCAGGAGACAGCCGCTGTTTGAGGTAATCTTTTGTATTTTTATATCTTTGCAAGTCATTGATTATATAGATACAAAAAAGCTGTTTCTTGAGAGTTTGTCAAACCATGACCAGAGTGGGTTTTTCTAGGTTCCCATTATTACCTTTCAGAAATACCATGAAAGGTAATATGCCTGAAATAACTTGTGATGCTATTTAACCTCAATAGTTTTACGTTTGGTTTTTTCAGTTTTTGGAATAATTACTTTTAATATGCCATCGGCAAAAGAGGCTTTGGCATTATCGCCATCCACATTTTCCGGCAACGACAAGACGCGTTGAAATTCACCACGAGCTATCTCACGGCGAAAATATTTGCCTTTTTCTTCTTCCTTCTTTTCTTCTTTGGTTGATGCACGAATGGTGATGGCTTGATTATTGATGGTGACATCCAGGTCGTCTTTCTTGACGCCTGGCAATGCAGCCTGAATCTCTATCTCTTTATCATGATCAAGAATATCGACTTTGGGAAAGCCTTTTTCTAAGCCCGCAGGCACATTCCAATCTAACAATCGAGGCCATCTGCGTGAGAGAAAATCATCAAAAAAATGATCAAATTCATCAAAAGAAATTAGCCCTGCACTTGATGATGTAGAGGCCAGCTCTTTATTTTTTTTATCTTTATCGTTAGACATTATATTCTCCGCAAGTATTTAAAATAAAATACTACCCATACTCACATTAATTAAATGAGCACATAGTAGAAAATCCAAGCGTTATTATTTTGAGTGGCGAAACAAATAAAAGATATTCGTATGAATACCTATTCCAGTCTGTCAATAATTACTGGTCAGTTTTGCTGAATGGGTAGCGTGAAATAAAACGTGGTGCCGTTTTTAGGTTGGCTATCGAAATGCAACGTCCCATCATGGGCTTCGACAAGTGAGCGACTGATGGATAAGCCCATGCCCATGCCATTGGTCTTGGTGGTATAAAACGGCATTAATATCTTTTGCTGTTGCTCTAAATCAATGCCAGGTCCATTGTCCTTAACACTGACCTGCAAGCCATTATTGGCCGTCAATTGACTTAAAATGGTTACGTGCCGATGCTGTTGTGCGGGTAGATGTTTTAAGGCGTCGATGCTGTTTCGGAGCAGGTTTATGATGACTTGCTCAATTTGTACCTGATCGACATAGACAAGCGGCAAATTGTGTTGCAGCTCAAATATTAGTTCGATGTTATTTTTTTTAAGCTCGGTAACACACAGGCTGGCAGCGTCATGAATCAAGGTATTGATATTGTGACTTGATCGCTGTTTGGCATGTGACTTCACAAACTCCCGCATTCGATGAATAATCTGGCCCGCTCTTAAGGCCTGCTGCTGGGTTTTGATTAAGATTTCAGAGAGCGCCACCAGATCAGGGTTTTCAGCATTAATAAGATTTAAACTGACCTGTGTGTAACTGGAAACCGCTACCAGTGGTTGATTAACTTCATGCGCAATACCTGACGCCATTTCGCCCATCAAGCCAAGACGCGTGACATGAGCGAGTTGATCCAAATGCTCCTTGTCTTGATGTTCTTGCTGTTTGCGTAAACTCACGTCTCTTACAATGTAGGTAAGGTAATTCGCATCATCGAGTGAATACCCTGCTATGGACAGTTCCAACGGCACGACAGAACCATTTTTATGGCGACCTTCAATTTCCTTAATTTGACCGGCATGCTTTTCTGCAATGGCCGCGCTGTCATCATTAATTGTTATTGGCAATGACGGCATCAGTTTGTTGATCCGGCTACCAACCAGCTCTTCTGGTTTAAAGCCAAAAATAGTTTCTACTGCAGTATTAGCCGACACCATAATATTGTCCTTGTCGATAGTAATAATACCTTCCACTGACGCATTAAATATGGCGTTGAGTTTTGCCTCAATTTGTTTGAGCTGAGTGACGTCGTAAAGTATTACCAAATGCTCATGCGCAGAATTGATAATCTCAGCGGCAGAAACGATCACGGTTTTGATGTTGTTGTTTTTACAGTGAATAACACATTCCATAGGCAGAAATTCGGCCTGTTCCTTTCTCACTTTATCCAGCGTCGTTTGCCAAGTCGTCTTTACCCACTGCCGATAATCTGGATCGGGGTAAGCTTTTGGCCACCAATCCGCCACAGTGGGAATATCAGATAAGCTGTAGCCAAAGGTTTGTACAAACGCCGGATTCAGAAAAGTAATGTTCAGATGCTCGTCGTTCAATGCCATCGGCACCGGGGAAGCTTCAATAATCGAACGGAATTTTGCCTCGTTGGCTTTTAACTCATCTTCCATTGCCTTGCGGTTAGTGATGTCACGGCAAAATACACAAAACTGCTGAAATTCAGGTAAAAAGGCGACAGATATTTCAACATCAAGAATATGTCCATCTTTACGTCGGTGGCGGGTTTCAAACCGGTCGTAACCCTCGTCAATCACTTTTGCAATATGCGTTCTAATTTGTTCAGCGTTTTCCACCACCTCCACCTGAGCTATGGACATGTTCGTTAATTCATCAATCGAATAACCGCTTATTTGTGCATAAGCTTGATTAACTTGTATCAGGTTGCCCATCAAATCAACTATCCAAAACCCATCCAGGGATATATCAATCATCGCTTTGAGCTGAATTAAGACCCGCTCAGCCTGCTTACGCTCGGTAATGTTTAAATGCCTGACCACAACCCCGCGACGTGAACCGTGCAGTGGCGAAACAATCATATAAAACCAGCGTTGCTGGTTAGGCGAATGGCACGGGTACTCTAAAGAAAATGCGCCTTGCTCGCCGTTAAGCACTGCCTTAATGCCCGCATAAGCGGCGCTGGCCTCGTCGCCATAAGGTTGATTAATGGCATGTTTACAGACGTCCAGATAATTGATACCCAGCATATCGTTGTATTCCGGCAAACCATTTTCCTTGGCAAAGCTCCGCCATGCGTTATTAACCGAAATAATCACACCCTGCGCATCCAGTACGGCAATTTGCGACGTTAATGAGTCAAGAATGCTGACATTTAAGGCATCACTGTCGCGCAGTTTTTCCTCCATCTGCTTGCGCTCAGAAATATCGGTTTGCGTGCCGATCATGCGCAAGGGTTTACCCTCTTCACTTCGGCTAACGACCATACCGCGAGCCAGTATCCATTTGTAGCTGCCATCCTTGCACCTAACCCGGTGCTCATGCATGTAAGTCGGGGTTTTACCTTCAAGATAGGCATGCACAACAGCAAGGCTGACGGCCTTATCCTCTGGATGAAGACGTTTCTCCCATTCATCCAAACTGTTGCCGATCTCATCTTCTGTAAAGCCCAGCATTTCTTTCCAGCGCTTTGAAAAAAACACCGTGTTGTTAACCACGTCAAAGTCCCATACACCATCGCCGGCACCTTCAATAGCAAATTTCCAACGATATTCGCTTTCTCTTAGAGCCTCTTCCGCGGCTTTTCTTTGTTGTATCTCAGCGTGCAGTTGTGAGGTACTGGGTAGAGACAAGGCGCGAGGAATAATCCACAGCATCATTGCAGCGGAGACGAGCGAAATAATCGCGGTAATGCCTTTAACAAAGCCATCCAGCCAATATAAAGGGATCCAAATTGTGATTATCGACAGTAAATGCGTGGTGCCGCAGGCAACAATAAAGCCGGCAAATAGGCCAACCAGCCATGGATAGGGCAAGTCTTTGCGCTGCCTAATAAAATAGATAAGACTCAGGGGAATTGAATAATACGAAAACGTAATCAGCAAATCAGAAATAACGTGCAGCCAAAGCAACCCTGGACTCCACGCCAAGCAATAGCCATGCGGAATAAAATCTTTAATACTAAAAAGGTTATTCATTGACGGCACTGCTCAAGTGCAGGTTGAAAGATGGATTCAGGATCTGTAGTTGCCAATGCTCTCTCCTGTAGTGGTTTAACCTTTACCATGGCGATAATGCTGCGCCTTGCAGTATCTAAAGTGGCATGACTGACAAAACTTTATAGGCGTTGCTTTCTAGTCGAAAGGTCTTTTTTTACCGCTTCATTAATAGTCTGTAGAAATATTTGGTTTTCAAACGGTTTTTCCAAAAAAGCCACAGCACCCGATCTTAAGGCTTTTGCCGAATCCAGAATATCCGCATTGCCACTCATAAAGATGATGGGGATATTACTCTTTCTTTTGACTAATTCTTCTTGCAGTTCAAGCCCGCTCATAACCGGCATTGTTACATCAAGAACTAAGCAGCCTGGCTGATCAGGGTCATAATTATTTAAAAAGGCTTCAGCCGAGTCATAACTGCTTACCGCAAACCCGGACATTTTAATCAACATCGACAATGCATCGCGCACTGGCAATTCATCATCAACCAAGTAGACCAACGCATTCGAAGTATTAACGTCCATTAACTGTGCTCGGTAGGTAAAGTGAAATAAAAAGTAAGCGCTGTAAAAGTATAAATCCAGGTTAATTTTTTTCGCCAGTCTCGATAATACTCGGACTACTATCTTTTATCCTGACTCTATCACTTCATTGCCAGTTTTAGCCCTCTCTTTGCTTAAAACTGGCAGCGTTAATCTTCTAAATTTTGCTTGGCTGACAATCCCAAATACCCGCCGGATTTACTTAAGAGGTAGCCCTGCTTTTTCCCAGGCTTGGATGCCACCATCCAGATTTTGCACATTAGCAAACCCAGCGGCTGTTAGTTGATCGGCGGCTTTTGCAGAACGTCCACCACTACGGCATTGGGTAATAATCTGGCTGTTTTTGTAAGGCTCAAGCTCGGATAATCTTGATTTTAATTGCCCCAACGGGATATGAATGGCACCGGGGATATGCTGTTCCTGCCACTCATCATCTTCACGCACATCAACAATGACGGCTTTTTTTTCTGAAAACTCGGCGGCGGCCTGCTTAGGCGAGATGTTCTCAAATGCGCTTTCGCTGTGACTGGTGACAGCAACGCCTGACAACAGTGCAACTGCCGCCAAAGTGGTTAGTCCTGATTTTAATGATTTACGCATGGTTCGCTCCAGAGAAAATGACTAAGAAACAGCATAATATTAGGGTTTACTAAAGCATTCAAATTTGTCAGCGTCATTAAAGATATATTGGTAAAAGGTGCCGAGTGCGGGCAAAGTTGACTTTACCAGTCTGAAAAGTAAAAATGCCGAAACACGCAAATCCCGTAATGCCTTGAATGGCGTTGATTTGGCTTACTTTAGTTGATGCCTCAAGGTAAATTCTTCCCCTTCTTATGAAAATCCTGCACATTCTTGATCATTCCATTCCGCTGCATAGCGGTTATACCTTTAGAACCCGGGCTATTCTGGAGCAACAGCGTCAACTGGGATGGCAAACATTTCATGTCACCTCAGCCAAACATAGTGTCGCCAAAGCATCCGTTGAAACGGTGGATGGTTTGGATTTTTATCGTTCCGATGAACCTGCGGGCCCATGTTCGAAGCTACTGGGATTTAATCAATGGTCTATCGTGCAGTCATTATCAAAACGCTTGGACGAAATCATTCCGTTAATAAAACCGGAGATTCTGCATGCACATTCACCGGCATAAAATGGTCAGGCCGCGCTTAACGCCGCCAATAAACATAAGCTGCCGTTGGTATACGA
>JAUYMX010000226.1 GCA_030699345.1 Methylococcaceae bacterium | reverse complement strand
GAGTTTGCCTGGCTGTGTCGGCAAAGCGTTCACGCCTATGAGGCCAATGAAGGGCCCTTTGGGTAAAACCACTTTGAAAACGATTTTCCATGCAAAACCTTGTCAAGCTTTATTTTTGAGAGTTACGCTGAATAGTTACCTATTTTTTAGTCATCTATTATTGATTTTTTCTCGTTGCTTAGAGAATCTTGTACTCGATGACTTTATAAATAATGATTTCTAACCCTCAGCTCTGGCCATGGTTGAATCGGCTCTCCACGAACGGAACTTAATTAATATATTAAGTCCCGTTCGCACTCGACTTGTCGAAGTGTAGAGGGCTTTTCTAGGCTCATAAAATTTATTTGGTGGTGTCTTATAGGCATTATTTCAGTGACAAAGTTTCTGTTCTGCCTACTGTTTCAATAACCAATTTATTTTCTTTGCTTAGCCAGCCTATTGCGCGTTGGACATCGTTTTTTCCTAAGCCTGTTTCACTAGTAATTTTGGTTACGCTGGCGGGGCCATTCTTTTCCAAGAAATGCCATATTTTGCCAGCAGCTGCGCCAATTGTATTAGACATGTTTAAGTACCTTTAAATTTAATGAAAAAAAATGTTACGATTTTTTGTTGGTGTCGGGTAGGACAATATTTAGCTCAAGCGTTTCTTGGTTATCATCTTGTTCAAAATTTACTGAGATAGCATCTTGGTCGATACTGACATATTTGCGAATAACTTCCAGTAGTTCTTTTTGTAATTGCGGCAAGTATGATGGCTGATTTCGTGATGTACGTTCATGAGCAACTAGGATTTGTAGTCTTTCTTTGTCAAGTGACGCTGAGCTTGTTTTCGACGTCCTAAAATAATCAAGTAAACTCATCACTTACTCCCGAAAAGTTTTCCGAATAAACCCTTTTTTTCATCAATAAAACGGTGCGGCCGGTCTTCGCCTAAGTAGCGAGCAATCACGTCAGCGTAAGCTTGCCCCGCATCACTTTTTTCATCAAGAATAACTGGTGTGCCGGAATTTGAAGCGTTTAAAACTGACTTTGACTCCGGTATCACGCCTAATAAATGCAATGATAATATTTCCTGTACATCATCGACACTTAGCATTTCGCCTAATTTTACTCTTTCTGGGGAGTAGCGAGTCAGTAATAAGTACTCTTTAATGGGCTCTTCATTATGTTCTGCACGGCGCGACTTGCTGGAAAGAATGCCTAGCATTCGATCTGAATCTCTTACCGAAGATACTTCGGGGTTAGTTACTATAAAGGCATCGTCGGCATAATACATTGCTAAAAATGCGCCTCTTTCGATACCGGCAGGAGAGTCGCATACGATATATTTAAAGTCTTTTTTTAGCTCGTCCAGAATTCTACCAACACCTTCTTGAGAGAGGGCGTCTTTATCTCGGGTTTGTGATGCAGGCAAAATATATAACTGATTACAGTTTTTATCGCGTATTAATGCTTGGTTAAGTGTGGCTTCGCCATTGATAACATTAACAAAATCATAAACTACTCGGCGTTCACAACCCATGATTAAATCGAGATTTCGTAAGCCTACGTCGAAATCTATGACTGCTGTTTTATGTCCTCTTTTAGCAAGGCCCATGGCGATAGCGGCGCTTGTAGTGGTTTTACCAACGCCGCCTTTGCCTGATGTTACAACTATAATTCGCGCCACTTTTTTCTCCGTGGTAATGGTTTTTTAAAGATCTTTAATAGTTAAGGTATTGTTTTGTAGGCAGATCTGAACAGGACGATTGCGAACTGTTTCAGTAAGATCTTCGCTTATTTTGTATGTTCCGGCAATAGAGATTAGCTCAGCCTGTAAGTCCGAGCAAAAAATACGCGCTTCGATATTGCCTTGAACACCAGCTAAGGCCCTGCCTCTTAATGAACCGTATACGTGTATGTTGCCTTCAGCAAGAATTTCTGCGCCTGCACTCACTTGAGCTAGCACAATTAAGTCGCCATGGGCATAAATGCGCTGACCAGATCGAATAGGTTGGGCAATTAGTGTGGTGCTTGCTGTGCTGGGAGAAGGTTCAGCTACCGGTGTAGGCTTTACAGGTTGTGGTTTTGTATTGTCTGTAGTTAAAGGTGCTTGATTCTGTCCAGTGTGCGCTGGGATAGCAAGCTCTAAAGCTTTTTTAAGTTGCTGGGTTGTTGCGCCACGTATGCCTATGGGTAAAAAATCTAAGCTGCGCAGCATATTAACGAGCTCGCTAATCTCAATGTTTAAATCTTGCTTATTTAGTTCCTGTAGGTCTATGACCACTGGGGAGTGTTTAAAAAACTCTGGTGCTAACTGAATTTTTTCCTGTAATTGGTGTTCAATAATTACGATGTCGTTGTTAGCTAATACCAAAACAGGCACTGAGAAAGTAGTGCTTTTGAATTCTAAAGCTGGGGGATGGTAGTTTGAGTGTTGAGAATCTGTCGGCATCCGTTGAGTCAGGCTAGTCAGAAATTGTGTTAATTCTAACATTGCTGGTGTGAAAAATCATTTTTCTGGGTTTTTTGCAGTTTGCGATGTTTGCTTTAAGCGTGTCTATTTTGAATATTCCTTGCACACGCCTGAGCATAATAGGATGCAGTTAATAAATTAAGCATGTTTCTGTAACGTTTTTGTAAAAATACCTTGTTGATATTTTTATTTCTTTGGATAAATTTTGATGATTGTTTCAAGGAGTTTTTGAAAGTATTTGTGTTCTATCTGTTCCCAGGCAAGCTTGCATTCACCTGGATTATCCTTTAACTTAGCTCCACATCCGTAAAGGCTAGGGGTGCTGACTGTAATGGCTTATTAGGTACTGTTGGCTGAGAGAAACCCTTTGAACCTGAGCCCGGTTAATACCGGCGTAGGAAAGCCCCAAACTTCCTCCTGCGCCTTGTTTTTGAATTCTGGAGATAAACATGAGCGCTGTCCTTAAAGAAGATACGTCTACCGATAACCGTAGCGTAAAAATTGATTCGTACCCGGCATCGGAAAAAATCTATGTTCAAGGATCTCGTCCTGATATACAGGTTCCGATGCGTAAGATTACCTTGTCAGACACCCCCGTACATTTTGGAGCAGAGAAAAATCCGCCCTTGTATGTATACGATACTTCTGGCGTTTATACCGATCCAAATGTAGAGGTCGATCTTAAAAAAGGATTGAGTGCCATCCGTTCAGCTTGGATAGCAGAGCGCAATGATACTGAAGAATTATCCGGTCCGAGTTCAGAATTCGGCCTTCAGCGATTGAACGATCCAGCAACTGCTAGTTTGCGTTTTGAGCATATACGCAAACCGCGTCGCGCCAAAGCGGGCAAGAACGTTTCGCAAATGCACTATGCAAGACAAGGCATTATCACGCCGGAAATGGAATATATCGCCATTCGTGAAAACCAGAAAATGGAAGAAATGCGCCATTTATGGAAAGACCAGCATCCAGGAGATTCTTTTGGTGCTTCCATCCCTGATGTGATTACCCCGGAATTTGTTCGATCTGAAGTCGCCAGAGGTCGTGCGATTATTCCTTGTAATATCAATCATCCAGAATTGGAGCCGATGATTATTGGGCGTAATTTCTTGGTTAAAATCAACGGCAATCTGGGCAACTCGGCTGTGACTTCTTCCATTGATGAAGAAGTCGAAAAAATGCTCTGGGGTATCCGCTGGGGCGGTGACACTATTATGGATTTGTCGACAGGCAAAAATATCCACGAAACTCGTGAGTGGATATTACGCAATTCACCAGTGCCAATCGGTACAGTGCCTATTTATCAAGCATTGGAAAAAGTAAATGGTAAGGCGGAAGATCTGACTTGGGAAATCTTTAGGGATACCTTAATTGAGCAAGCTGAGCAGGGCGTCGATTATTTTACTATCCATGCTGGAGTCCGTTTACATCATGTACCGTTAACCGCTAAACGAATGACCGGTATCGTGTCGCGTGGCGGCTCGATCATGGCTAAATGGTGTTTGGCGCATCACACAGAGAGCTTTTTATATACACATTTTGAAGAAATCTGCGAAATCATGAAAGCCTATGACGTGTCCTTCTCGTTAGGTGATGGTTTGCGTCCTGGCTCAATTTACGATGCCAATGATGAAGCGCAATTTGGCGAGTTGGAAACCTTGGGCGAATTGACAAAAATTGCTTGGGAACATGATGTACAGACCATGATCGAAGGTCCAGGCCATGTGCCGTTGCACATGATTAAGGTCAACATGGAAAAGCAGTTGGAAGAATGCGGAGAAGCACCATTTTATACGTTAGGGCCTCTGACTACTGATATTGCCCCTGGTTACGATCATATTACTTCAGCCATCGGTGCGGCAAATATTGGTTGGTACGGTTGTGCGATGTTGTGCTACGTGACCCAAAAAGAACATTTAGGCTTGCCAAATAAGCAAGATGTGCGCGAAGGGATTGTTACATACAAGATCGCCGCACATGCTGCCGATTTGGCCAAAGGTCATCCAGGTGCACAAGCGCGTGACAACGCGATGTCTAAAGCGCGATTCGAATTCCGTTGGGAAGATCAATTTAATATTGGTCTTGATCCTGAAAAAGCCCGTGAATTTCACGATGAAACCTTGCCTAAAGATTCAGCAAAGGTTGCGCATTTCTGCTCTATGTGTGGACCACATTTTTGTTCGATGAAAATTAGCCAGGATGTTCGTGACTACGCTGCTGCTAAGGGTATTAAGGACGAAACTGAAGCGCTTAAACTGGGAATGGATGAAAAATCTAAACAATTCCTTGAGGAAGGCGCGGACATTTACCATAAAGTCTAATTCATAAGAACTCACTGAGTCGGTCTAAGCGAATGAGCGTGTATCAACATATATTACTGGCGATCGATTTTTCCGAGCATGGTATCGAGGTTGCCAGTAAAGCCAAAAGCCTGGCAAAAACAAGTCAGGCAGATTTAAGTATTGTCCATGTGTTGGATAATATTCCAATGCCGGATACCAGTTACGGCACTATCATTTCGCTGACTGAAGATTCAGATAATGAGTTATTGGAGATTGAAAAGGCCAAATTTATGGAAGTTGCTGATCAGCTTGGGGTTGCTCAGGCTAATCGCTGGTTGATTTGGGGGGCTCCCAAGCAGGAAATTACCGAGCTTGTCGAGAAAATTCAGGCAGATTTAATTGTAGTGGGCTCGCATGGTCGGCATGGCCTGGCATTGTTGTTAGGCTCAACTGCTAATGCCGTATTACACCATGCCCGCTGCGATGTGCTGGCTGTGCGCTTACAGGACGCATAAGCCTCATGAGTTTTTGGAAAGAGAAGACGCTGTCCGAAATGACTACCGAGGAATGGGAGTCATTGTGCGATGGATGCGGTAAATGCTGTTTACACAAGCTGGAAGATGAAGACACTGGCGATATTTATTTCACCAGTGTTGTTTGTGATC
>JAUYMX010000220.1 GCA_030699345.1 Methylococcaceae bacterium | reverse complement strand
GAACCGCGCATTATAGGGAGTTTTTAAGCCATTGGAAAGCTTGATATTTCCATTACCAAAGGATCGAGGAACATCACGTTGAGAAATAGACAACCAATCTAACGCATTCCCTGCCTAAGCTTCCTAAAGTTGGCACTTCATAAAAAATTCTTTAGCCGCTAGCCACTTCTATTCGATCATTGACAGTCGTCAACACGGCCTTCAATAAATCCGCTTGGCCGGTTTGAAAATGCTGCGCATCGGTTTCCTTACGTAGCCAGGTGAATTGGCGTTTGGCCAATTGGCGGGTGGCAGCGATGGCTTTTTCGGTCATAGTGTCAAGATCGTATTCGCCTTGCAGATAAGACCACACTTGTCGATAACCCACGGCCCTGATGGCAGGCAGCTGTTCAGTTAAATCGCCGCGTGCAAATAACTTGTCGACTTCTTCGATTAAGCCTTGTTGCAGCATCTGTTGGAACCGCTTGGCAATCACTGCGTGCAGGATTTTTCTGTCTTCCGGGGCGATGATGAGTTTGGTTATGTTGTATGGAATGGGTTGGCTTTGCGCCTCGGTAAAAAACGATGTTAACGGTTGACCACTGATTTCATAAACCTCCAGCGCGCGCTGCACACGTTGCGGGTCGTTGGGATGAATTCTGGCGGCAGCTTGCGGATCGACTTCTGCAAGCCTTTGATGCAACGCTTCTTTACCCAATAGCGCCAGCTCTTCATCCAGTTTGGCGCGGATACCGGCATCGGCTTCCGGCAATACCGCAAGGCCGCTATTTAAGGCGTTGAAGTAGAGCATGGTGCCGCCGACTAAAACCGGTAGTTTGCCGCGCTCTCTAATATCGGCCATCAGCTCCAGCGCCAGCTTTCGAAATTGGCCGGTAGAAAACGATTCTGCCGGGTCGAGTATGTCGATTAAATGATGAACAACGCCGCCCCTTTCCGTCAAAGTCGGTTTGGCAGTGCCGATGTCCATGCCTTTGAATACCAACGCCGAATCGACGCTGATGATCTCGCCGTTTAACTGTTGCGCCAGTTGTACCGCAAGCGCGGTTTTACCCGAAGCGGTGGGGCCCATTAAAAAGATGGCTGGTGGATTATTTGAGTTTTGCACAATGAGTCGTTTGTAGGTGCGAATTCATTCGCAGGTATTATTGAATGTGCGAATGAATTCGCACCTGCATAAGTCAAATCTACTGGCCACGCAGAAAAAATTTATCCAATTCTTGAGTAGATAGTGCCACCCAGGTCGGCCTGCCGTGATTGCACTGCCCTGCCCTGTCCGTTTGCTCCATGTCTCTGAGCAAGGCGTTCATTTCATCAATAGTTAATCGGCGATTGGCGCGCACGGCACCATGACAAGCGACGGTTGCCAGTATTTCGTTAGCTCGATCCTGAATACGCTGACTGCTGCCGTGTTCAAGAATATCCGCGAGTACATCGCGAATCAGGGTTTCTGTATCGTGATCGGCCAACAACACGGGGATAGACCGCAGCACCAACGTTTCAGGGCCGGTTCGGTTAAGCTCGAAGCCCAGTTCGTTAAAAAACTCATGTTCCTGCTCGGCTAAATCCGCTTCCTGGGCACTCACCCGGATTTTAATCGGCAACAGCAACGGCTGGCTCGGCACCTTGCCTTGTTGATGCTGCTGCTTTAAGCGCTCGTAAGTCACCCGTTCATGCGCGGCATGGGCATCGACCAGAATAATGCCGGTTTTGGTTTCAGCGAGAATAAAAATGTTGTGCAAATGGGCTATCGCATTGCCTAACGGCTGGTCTTCAAGATGTTGGTTCGGAGGCGTTGCATATTGCACGGACGCTGTTTTTGGATACAACGACGCATAAGCTTGGATGTCTTCTTCCACCCTCAACGGCAGGATGGTTTGTTGCACTGGCCTGGCTTGATAACTTGGTTCATATAAGGACGCTGGGCGCTGTGCGGCTGCGGAATGCTCCGGCATGACCGCCGGTTGTTGAATATCCAGGTGTTGCACTTGCCCCGGCCTGACTTCCGCCAAAGACCGGTGCAATGCGGAAAATAGAAAATCATGCACCAAGCGCCCTTCCCTGAACCGAACTTCCAGCTTGGCAGGGTGTGCATTGACATCCACCAGGGTTGGATCAAGCGTCAGGTACAACACAAACACCGGATGCCGACCATGAAACAGCACATCCTGAAAAGCTTGTTTGACAGCATGCGCGACCAGTTTGTCGCGAATCAATCGGCCATTGACATAAAAAAACTGCATATCCTGCTGGCTGCGGGAAAAGGTCGGCAAGCCTACCCAGCCGCTTAATTGCAGGCCCGAGGCGGCAAAACCAATGCTAACCGAACTATCAATAAACGCCGACCCGCAAATACCCGCCACCCGTTGCGCCTGTTCATCGGACGTGAGCGCAGGCCTAAGTTTGAGCACTTCTTTCTGGTTATGCGTTAAAGTAAAACCGATGTCGAATCGGCTGAGCGCCATGCGTTTGATCAGGGTTTCGATGTGGGTAAATTCGGTTTTTTCGGCCTTCAAAAACTTGCGCCGGGCGGGCGTGTTATAAAACAGGTCACGTACTTCAACCGTGGTGCCTTTGGGGTGCGGGTCAGGTTGTGGATCGAAATTCTGTTCGCTGCCATCGGCATTAACTCGCCAGGCGCACTCGGCATCTGGCACACGTGAAATCAAGGTCAATCGTGCTACCGAACTGGTGCTGGCCAGCGCTTCACCGCGAAACCCCATGCTGGCGACTTGTTCCAAATCTTTCAACGTGGCTATTTTGCTGGTGGCATGGCGGGACAACGCCAAGGGCAAATCTTCTTTATCGATGCCGCAACCGTCATCACGAATTTTTATCAGCCGGGCACCGCCCTGCTCTATGTCGATAACGATTTGACCGGCACCGGCATCAAAACAGTTTTCAACCAGTTCTTTAACCACCGAAGCGGGTCTTTCAACGACTTCGCCAGCGGCAATCTGGTTAACCAGTTGAGTAGGTAGGGAGTGAATACGCATCAATCAGCCTGAAAACAAAACTGGTATTCTATACGACTGACAGTTAAGGAGCTAAGCCACAATGTTCAGTACCATCAACAAACCGCTGATTATGGGTATATTAAATATCACCCCGGATAGCTTCTCTGATGGCGGCAAATTCACCGCAATTGACGCCGCGTTAGCGCAAGCGGAACGTATGCTGATCGATGGCGCGGGCATTATCGATATTGGCGGCGAATCCACCCGCCCCGGCGCCGATCCGGTCGACAGTGCCGAACAAATCCGCCGCGTAGTACCGGTGATCACCGCCATTAGGCAACGAAATGACATTCCTATCAGTATCGACACCACTTGCAGCATCGTCGCCAAAGCCGCATTAGACGCGGGCGCCACGCTTATCAACGACGTGTCAGCTGGGCTCGATGACCCGGCAATATTGACACTGGCCGCGCAAACGAAAACTCCAATCATCTTAATGCACAGCACAGGCACTCCGAAAACTATGCAAGATAATCCTCATTATGAGGACGTGGTCACCGAAGTGCTGACTGCTTTAAAACAACGCATTGCTGCAGCTCTTGACGCAGGCATTCCTCGACAACATATTGCTGTTGACCCAGGCATCGGCTTTGGCAAACGTAAACAGGACAACCTGGATTTGCTGGCGCATCTGGATGCCTTTGTGGCATTGGGACATGCGGTACTGCTAGGCACCAGCCGCAAGCGTTTCATGGGCAGTCTCTGCGATGTCATAGAACCTTCAGAATTGGTCACCGCAACGGCGGTCACTACCGCGCTGGGCGTGATGACTGGGGTGCAAATGTTTAGAGTGCATGATGTCAAAGAAAATCGTCAGGCATTGGACGTGGCCTGGGCGATTAGGCAAAGCCGGTAATCCACTAGGGAACCTCGAAAAACCATGCCCTTCGATAAACTCAGTGCGAACGGTACACTACAAATCAATGAGTTCCGCTCGTGGTGAGCTTTTCGAACCATGAGCGGAATGGGTTTTTCGAGCTTCCCTATTTTTGACGAATAGGTAAGACCGAGTAGGTGCGGATTTATCCGCATAATGCGAATGAATTCGCACCTACAGCTTGCCTAAATCTATTCAGTTGAAATTGCGAGTCTTTAATCCATTACGGGGTTGTTGATAGGTATTTTTATTTCCTTCTTCTATACTAGCGCTCTCTATGAACCTTTCTGATCATATTTAGCATGCTAAATATGACTATCGTAAACTCAACTGCAAACAAAGCAGTATCACAACTAAATTAAAGAGTTATGGAAGAATTATTTATCGGCTGGCTTAAAGAATACGGTTACGTAATTTTATTTCTTTGGGCCATATTAGAAGGTGAAATGGGCTTAATCATGGGAGGCATCATGTCGCATACTGGCGACATGGAGTATTTCATGACAGTTTTTATAGCTGGATTGGGCGGTTTTGCCGGCGATCAAATCTATTTTTATATTGGCCGTTTTAATAAAGGCTTTATTCAACGAAAACTACATAGCCAACGACGTAAATTTGCGATTGCACATTTATTATTAAAAAAATATGGCTGGCCGATTATTTTCGTACAACGTTATATGTATGGCTTGCGAACCGTCATTCCAATGTCGATTGGGATTACCAAATATTCAGGAAAAAAGTTTGCCATTATTAACCTGCTTAGTGCCTGGGTATGGGCGGCAATTACAATAACGCCTGCATATTTATACGGGGAAGAAATATTAACTTTACTGGCTTTTGCTAAAGCCCATTGGTATTTCGCGCTGCCTATAGCAGGTGGCTTTCTTTATGGTATCTATACCTATTTTCATAAGTTAGAACGGTATTTTTTACAAAAAAGAAATGGCCGTTTTTCTTGACCACCAACAGCTCGTGTACATATTGAAAAAATAATGGGGCGGACTGGCCGGGTTGATATTTAATAAAAACTAATCAACCTCGCCTACACCCCATTAATACTGCTTATATTATTTCTTAGTAAAGTAGTAATAGCCGCCAAATTTACCTTTAAGCGTCATAGATTTATCGTCTTTTTCTTCTAAAGAAAAAATATCAAATCTGCCATTGCCAACCAGCGCAATTTTTAACTTACCATTTTCAATTTCATAATTTACCGGTGGCTGATCATAATATTTGCCATCACGAGGTATATGTAAAATAGTGGCTTTGCCATCTTTAAATACCCAGGTGTCTTCTCTATTAATAGCCTCCTTATCATTCAAAGAATTTTTAGTATATTGCAGTTTCCAAGTACCTTCGACTTCTGACTTAGATTCCAATGTAATTTCAGCGTAAGCACTATTTACAAAAAATGCTAATAATGAAATTGTGACTAGGTTTATTTTTTTCATCTTCAGGCTCCTTAGATTCTATTTAATATATAAACGCCCTAACGTTACATATTTTCTTATGTATCACACACAATCAATTTAGAGCGCTATTCGACACCGAAGGGCACCTCGAAAAACTCGACATCATGGGATAATACTCCCCAGTCCCATTTTAGTTTCTAAGCACCCACCGCCATGATCAAAGAAAGCCTATTTGCTGCCGAAGAACGTGAAGCCAAGCTCAACAAGTTAGGCGATACCTT
>JAUYMX010000212.1 GCA_030699345.1 Methylococcaceae bacterium | reverse complement strand
ACGTATTCTTGACTGGTATAAGAAAGACACAGGTAAAGAATCTTATGCCCCAGCTGAAGATCCAGGTGTATTGTCGGTAACTGAAATTTACAACTACTACAAAAAATTTGGTTACAAAACTGAAGTGATGGGAGCTAGTTTCCGTAATATTGGTGAAATTGTTGAATTGGCTGGTTCTGATTTGTTGACTATTGCACCTTCTTTGCTAGCTGAATTACAAGCTACTGAAGGTACTTTGGAGCGTAAGTTAGATCCTAAAAATGCAGCTGGCTTGCCTATTGAAAAGATTTCTATTGATAAAGCTACCTTTGAACGTTTGCATGCTGAAAACCGCATGGCTAGCGATAAATTAGCTGAAGGTATTGATGGCTTTACTAAAGCATTAGTATCACTCGAAGAAATTCTTGCAGCCCGTTTAGCTAGTTTGGAAGGCTAAGATTTAACTGTTTTACCCCTTCGGCAGATACTTATAAATCTGCCGAGGGCTTTATTTACTTTTCGCTCGACCCTTGCCAATCCGTCTTCTGCTGTTCTCTAGAATTTCAAATTAGCTCTAATAGACTGGAGGCCTAATATTCGCTCTATATTATAAATTTAATCGTTTACCTTTAATTTATAAAGCTGATGATCCATTCATAAAACGCGATCTTAACCCAAGCATTAAGTCGTTCGCCCCTACGATTATGCCCAAAGAGGAAAGCTCAATGAAATTTACTCCTAGTCTGTTGCGTAATTTAATCCAGTTAATTGCTAATGAATTAGCACAAAATACGGAAGAAGTAGCCGCTCTTGATCAAGCCATTGGTGATGGCGACCACATGGTTAATCTTCAGCGTGGCATTAATGGACTTTTGGCAGAAAGCGCAGGAATAACTCAGCTAGATTGGGCTGCAGCGTTTAAGAAAATCGGCATGACGCTGATGACAGCCATGGGCGGAGCTTCAGGCTCTTTGTATGGCACTTTGTTCATTGCCATGAGTAAAGCTACTAAACAAAGTGAACTGACGTTACCTGATTTTGCAGAGATTTTTTCTGAAGGCGTACAAGCTGTAAAACAGCGAGGTAAAGCAGAGGCCGGTGAAAAAACTATGCTTGATGTTTTAATTCCAGTAGCAGAAAGTCTACGCACCAGTGCTTCATCCAATATTAAATTAACTGAGGTCCTGAACGATGTTTCGCGCGTGGCAATCGCTGGTATGGAATCTACCCGGGATATGGTAGCAACTAAAGGAAGGGCCTCATTTTTAGAGGAAAGATCCAGAGGGCACATAGATCCAGGGGCTAGAACTTGTCAGTTAATAATTTGTGTAATCGTTAATAAATTGGCTGCTCAATTACCAGCGTAACGCCGCAGTATGCACTGGGGCATCCCATAGCCTCAAAATTTCATCGTCTAGCAAGCATAAAGTAATTGAACACCCCGCCATATCCAAGGATGTGACGTAGTTGCCAACTAATGAACGGCAGATATTAATTCCTTGTTTTTCCCAAAATTGGGCCGCAAGGTCATAAATTAAATGCAATTCCAATAGCGGCGTGCCGCCGAAACCATTAACCAATAATAATGCCTGCTGGCCTTTTTCAGGCTTTAATTCGGTATCGATAATGTTGGCTATGTGTTCAACAATTTCTGTTGCTGTTGCTAATGGCAGTGTTTCTCGGCCGCGTTCACCATGAATACCCACGCCCATTTCCATTTCATTATCAGCAATCTCAAACGTCGGTTTGCCAATCGCAGGCACGGTGCAGCTAGTTAATGCTACGCCCATCGATGCGGTGACAAGATTAAGTTTATCGCCTAGTGCTTTGCAGTCAGCCAGACTAGCGCCTTGTTCAGCAGCGGCACCAACAATTTTTTCGACAATCAGTGTGCCGGCGACACCACGTCGGCCAATGCTGTGATTTTTCGGCAAGGAAACATCATCACTGACTAATACTGTTGCAGTCGGGTAATCGAGCATTTCAGCGGCCATTTCAAAATTCATGACATCGCCGGCATAATTTTTAACAATGAATAAAACGCCACTGCCGTTTTCAACTGCTTCTGCAGCAGCCAACATTTGGTCGGGGCTGGGTGAAGTAAATATCTGACCTGGGCAGGCGGCATCAAGCATACCGACGCCGACAAAACCGGTATGAAGAGGTTCGTGGCCGGAACCGCCGCCGGAAATAAGCGCAACCTTGCCTGGTGAAGTTGACTTGATACGTTTAACAAAACGCGGCTGACTGTTGAGCTGGATAATATCGGCATGGGCTTTGGCGAAGCCCAACAAACTTTCGTCAAGCAAGGTATCAACGCTATTAATGAATTTTTTCATCAGAAGACTCCAGCGATTTACTTAGGTTTAAGGGACTTACCGGCAACATATCAATAGTTATTTATCGGGATGCGGCTCCAAATCGGGTGTTTATAACAAACACTGATTATCGTAAGAGATTTAGGTGTTGCTATAAAGTTTTGCGTGACCTAAAGACGTCAATTAAGACATTCGAATACAGGGTACAAAGGTTTGAGTCGTGTTGCATCAAAACGGCTTTATAGGCTTTCCTCATCACCATCAATGTGAATTACGGCAAAACATTTCCTTAAAACCGCCACGAAAAGGCGTATCTCGCTTGAGAGCAATGTTAGGTCACATTGCGTCTCAACGTAACTTCAGTAACTGGTTGTCCATGAATGCCTAGAAAACGTTCGGAAGCTCGTTCTTCGATTACAATAAACCCAAGACGTCTGAATACCTCCCCATTGCCAGTTTCTTTGATTGTAGCCACAGACAACGCAGGAAGCCCCATATCAACGGCAATAGTGGCAATATATTCAAGCAATGTACCAGCTACACCACGCCGCCTATGCGTTGGGGGACCGCAATTCCCTGAACATAAAGAGCCATCGGATGAGTGATGCACTCAGCGACGCCTACCAACGTGCCAGTATTATCTACAGCCACAACTCGCGAACTTGGCAATGAATGATTGGCTAAAACAGCTTCCGGCTGTGGTTTTAGAGCATAAACAGCTCTCAGTTCGCTGGTACACGATGCCATTATGAGTTGAACCGATTCAGTATCAGTGGTGGCGATGAAATCACGGACATTAATCATATTTTGTGATCTAACGTCTGCGTTAACAATTGACTTCCAGTGAAGCTGGTAGACGTCCTGTTGAATAATCAGTTACGCCTGTAGTTTTAGACATAGATGACCTCATCTGTGCAGGGATTAGAGGCAATGACAATCAAGTGGGCTGGTGCGTCGGCATGGTTTTCAACATGATGCGCAGATTGGGCTCCTGGGATGAAGCCGAGTACATCACCTCTTTTAAGTGTGACATTGCCTGACGAAAGATGTGCGATCACTTGCCCCTCTAGGACGAGAATCAATTCTTCCCTCTGTGTGTGGAAGTGCTTGCGAGATGCTCTTCTGCCTGGGAGGACGATTTCGTGATGAATTTCGACTTGCTTGAACCCAAACAGATTGGAAACGGATGCGTGTAAGGAGTACTCCTCTCCGGTCATAGAAGACTGAAGCTGTCTGTGAACCAAGTCCGCTAAGTTAACTTTCATCAGGGCAGATTGTTAATAATGATGTAAAAATCATTATGTTAATGAAATCAATGTGTAGCATGGTTTTATTACACCGGAAATCGCCGGTTTGGTTTAACAAAGACACCTGATAAATCTCAGTAGATCAATTCATCATAAACCCGAGCATAATCACCAACCATGCGATTCAGGCTAAACACAGATTCGCAGCGACTTCTACCGGCCTGTCCGTGAGCAATTATCAGCTCAGGATTATCCAAATAGTGTTTGATGGCATTGCTCATCGCTGCGGGATTTTGTTTGGGTACCAGGAAACCGGTTTCGTTGTCGACAACCAACTCAGGATTGCCGCCGACATGGGTAGCAATTACAGGCAACCCGCTAGCCATGGCTTCAAGGATGGTGTTGGATATGCCTTCGTTGATTGACGGCAATACGAATATATCCATAGTCCGCATAAGATCGGCGACATCACTTCGGTCGCCGGCGAACCAGATCAAGTCGTTTAGGCTGGCTTCTTTAATCATCGAGTTCAGCTTCTCTTGTAATCCACCAGCACCTACAAGGACTAAACGTACTTTATCTTTAAGTTCAGGATATGTGCTCAGTAGATGGGTAAATGCTGCAACCAGGGTGATTTGATCTTTGACGGGGTCTAGGCGACCAACGGTACCGATAAATTTGAGTTCGGGCGACCGGAATGATGGCGGCAATAAATCCAGTGGTTTATCGCTGCCAAGCTTAAAACGATTTAAGTCGACGCCGTTGTATAGCTGGGTGATTTTATGCGGTGGTACTTGTATTTGCCGCACCAGCCAATTTTCCAGGTCTTTTGACATTGGGATGTAACGATGTACTAACGGCCGAAATAACTTTCGCAAGAAGACATAACGCGGATTGGTACCGTCGACATCGTCAATATCGCGGCCATGCTCGCCGTGTATCCGGTATTTTACACCAGCCAAAAAGCCTGAGAGCTGGGCTTCCAGCGCCGATAAGTTACGGGTATGCAGTATGTCGGGCTTTATTGTTCTTAACAGCCGCCACAGCCGCAGATAAACGGCGAAGTCTTTACCGGGCTTTTTGTTTAAACAGTAAACCTGCACATTATCATTGGTAATGCGCTTGCGAAAATCTGTGAAATCCGTCATGCAAATAACCGCATGACGAAATTGGTCATCCGGTAAGTGGTTGATTAAATTGACGACACCGTTCTCCAGGCCGCCAGTGCCTAAACGAAACAGAACATGGGCGATTAAGGGTTTGCCAGCATTCATAATAAAGCCGATAGAGATTGGGGCGATTAGTTTTTCAAGTAAGGCGCAAATTTTTTATGCTCTTCAGTCAGATGCTTTATCCACCAGTTTTTTAGAAAACTCAATAACAGTTCTGGTTCTCTATGTTGGCAGGCCTCTTGGCAGGTAACTTTGAATTGAGCAAAAAGCTGTTTCCGTAGCGCTTCATCTTCTTCAATTCCCGGATATTTGGATTTAGCCAAAATGCCTTGTTCGGTCGCAAAATGAAAGCCCATATACAGCTTGGATAAATCTACCGTAGGTTTTAAAAAAGTTAGTTCATGCCCCTCCTGAATAAAGTAATGCAGGGAGTTGATGGTTGAGATGATGCCTTTGTGTTGTTCGTTAATAATGGGGCAGTCAACGTTATAAGAATCCTGCCAGACGATGAATAGATGTGAGCTCATGGCGCGCTACCTTGTTATAGTGAAGTTAATAGTGTAGATCAAGCTGCAAGGTAGCTTTCGTATGCGCTTTAAGCCTTACAGATTGAGCACTTTGGCCGGAAATTGCATGGTCATGCAATGCAAGCTGCCATATTGGTGGACCAGCGGCCTGCAAGGTGTGGCGATGATGGTGTGATCCGGGAAAATATCTGTCAAACGTTGCAAAGCAATAGCATCATTAGGATCATCATAAACCGGTACCAATACGGCATTATTGATAATCAAAAAATTGGAGTAATTGGCCGGCAGACGTTGGCCTTCATCGTCGTAAATCGGCTTGGGCATCGGCAGCGGCACCAGTTGATAAGCCTCGCCGGATTGTGTACGCAGAGCTTGCAATTGGCGCTGCATGGATTGCAGACTGTCGTGATGCGGGTCTTGCGGATCGTCTGAGGCCGTGTAAGCAATCGTCGTAGCGGTACAAAAACGTGCCAAGGTATCGATATGCGCATCGGTATCATCGCCGGTCAGATTTTCCTGGTCTATCCATAACACCCGTTTTGCCCCGAAGTGCGTGAATAATTGCCGCTCGATTTCCTGCTGGTTTAAATCCTTATTTCTGTTTGAATTCAACAGGCATTGGCGTGTGGTCAGGATGGTGTCTATGCCGTCGCTTTCGACGCTGCCGCCTTCCAGAATGAAATCGATAACCACAAAATTGACGCCTTTGAACGGCGCTGAGTTGAGCAAGTTATGGTTTAGCGCGTTATCGTGTTGATACGGGTATTTATCGCCCCAGCCATTGAACTTAAAGTTAAGCAGCTGCAACTTGCCGCCGTTTTCTACCGTTAAAAACACCGTATCCCGCACCCAGATGTCATTAACAGTGGCGTGGATAAACGTGATGTTTTCCAGCGTCTTTAACTGCGGCTCAATGTGCCGTTGATGCTCGGTATCGCGGCAGACAATCAGCAGCGGCTGGTATTGGCTGATGGTGTCGGCAATAAAACTATACGATTGTTCGACAGCGGCAAGATTGCGAAAGTCGCCGGTGTGATGCGGCCAGGCGATTAATACGGCAGCTTGTGGTTCCCATTCGGCTGGAAAGCGGATCATTGGTTTTGGTTTCCTGTAGTTAGCATTTCTTGAGCGTGTGCCAAGGTATTGGCGGTAATAGTGACACCACCCAGCATGCGGGCGACTTCTTCAACGCGTTCGGCATCGTTAAGCAGCCTGACGCTGGACGAAGTGATGTCGGTTTTGTTGTTTTTTTCAACATAAAGATGCTGGTGCGCTTGCGCTGCAACCTGCGGTAAATGGGTGACGCACAGCACTTGCCGGTTATGGCTTAAGCGGCGCAATTTTTGCCCGACAATTTCTGCGATACCGCCACCGATGCCGGAGTCAACTTCATCGAAAATCATTGTGGGCGTAGTTTTGTCGTTGGTCGTGGTGACCTGAATAGCCAAACTGATGCGTGACAATTCACCGCCCGAAGCCACTTTTGCCAACGGCTTAGCCGGAAGACCGGGGTTGGCGCTGACCAGAAACTCGATTTTATCGAGGCCATTAAGCTTAGGGGCAGAGTTTTCTTGCGCGCTGAGTTGTACTAAAAACTCGCCCTGCGGCATGCCCAGTTCTTTAATCATCGCGGAAATTTGTTGTTGTAATTGTTGGCCGCTGCTTTGACGTTGCTTGGATAACTTTTCAGCCAGTTGCTGGTATTGCTTGAGAATTTGCTGAGTAAGCGCGGTTAATGCTTCGATGCGCTCGCTGCTGTGGGTAAGGCTA
>JAUYMX010000181.1 GCA_030699345.1 Methylococcaceae bacterium | reverse complement strand
ATCACTGTCCTGCTCATAATTGAAAAATTCCGTATTGGACTTTATTAAGTGTTATGTCGAGGTTGATTACCCAAAGCATAAAAATACCGATTGCGCCAAACACAAAGGCTATGGTCTAGTAGTCAGTCCATTTTAAACTGTCGGGTACAATTTTTTTAATTTTATCCGAGCATCCTCTGTGGTAAATCGCCATTCCATAGAGGATTCGATGGTATTGCGCTTTTCTTGCCATGCTACCACCTCTGTTTTTAAAGTGTCTTGATCTGGAATCCGTCGATCCAAACATTGACGGGATAAGATGCTCAATTCTATCTCAGCCATGTTTAGCCAACTACCGTGTTTGGGTGTGTAGTGAATTGCCAGTTTTTCAAGGATTCTTCGTGCTTCTTGCGGTGCAAATGCTTTGTACAAAGAAGCACCTGTGTGAGTGTTTAGGTTGTCCATAACTAAGGTAATGCGCTCCGCATGGGGATAGTGGACATCGACTAAGTCACGAATTTGCCCTGCCCAATCCACAGCGGTTCTGCGGTCGGTCACATTCACTATGCGCTTGCCTTGTAACGGCTCAAAGAACATAAAGAGGCAGCTCACGCCATTGCGTTCATATTCGGTGTCGTAGCGAGCCACAGACCCAGGCTTTGCCGCTATCGGTGTCCGCGTTTCTTTGATTTGCTGTTTGCTACTTTCATCCATACAAATCAACGGATATTTTTCATCGTAGGGCTGTTGGTAAACCTCAAGGACATCTTCCATCGCGCAAACGAATTCGGCATTGGCTTTAGGGGGAATGCACCACTCTTTGTTTTGCCACGGTTTCAATTCGTTTTTTTTAACGTTTGCCGAATCGTTTCAGGCGACACGTTGTCAACATGACCCAGTTCGACCATGGTTTGTCCCAGCAGACGCAATGTCCATCGGCTATAGCCTTCGGGCGGCTCGCTACACGTTAACGCAATCAGGTGTGCTTCCTTCTCACCATCAAGGCGGCGGCTTTTAACCCGCTTCGCTTTCGCTCGGTTTAATGCCGCCTCCAATCCTTGTTGTACCAGCCTTTCGCGTACCCGTTCAACCGTACGCTGTGAAATTCCAAAGGCTTCGCTAATCTGCTTATCCTTCCAGTTCGCTCCGCACTCACCAATATCCGCTTTAAGCAGTATCTCGGCGTGTAGCCTTTTATACGCAGCCTCTTTTCCTTTATGAATCAAGCTTTCCAAGGTGCTACGTTCGGCTTCTGTTAATCGTACTATATATTTTTTCTTCACAGGCAAAGTTAAGGCGATGAATAATTTCTATTTACCATAGAGTAAAGCTTTTATCCGTCATAATAAAATGGACTGACTACTAGCT
>JAUYMX010000158.1 GCA_030699345.1 Methylococcaceae bacterium | reverse complement strand
AAGCAGTATTCTGATGAGTTCAAAGAGCAAGCCTTGGCAAAAGTTTACAGTCGCGGCCAGCGAACGATTCAAGCCATAGCCGATGAATCAAACCTCAGCATACATACCTTAAAAAACTGGATGAAAAGCACAGCAACAACCGATACGCCTAATGTCAACTCGGCCAAGCGTCCCCAAGATTGGCGTCCCGAAGAGCGCTTGCTAGCACTCCATGAAAGCCATGACTTGAGTGGCGAGGCGCTGAATGCCTGGTGTCGGCAACGCGGGCTATTTGCGCATCAACTCGTCCAGTGGCAAAGCGATTTTTGTGCTGCCGCCCACCCGCGTTCAGGTGGCGATGACAGCCAGGCACTGCGCGCCCTGAAAGTCGAGAACCAGCGTCTGGAACGCGAACTCAACCGCAAGGATAAAGCCTTGGCTGAAGCCGCTGCTTTGTTGATTTTGCAAAAAAAAGTCCGTGCGATGCTGGGGGGCGAGGTCGAATGACATCCCTTCAACAGCGTCAAAATCTGATTGACTCCCTCGCCGAGGCGACTACCGCAGGTGCCCGCCAAGACCAAGCCTGTGCCGTGCTGGGCCTGAGTCCTCGCACCGTGCAGCGCTGGCAAGCCGGTGAAGTCCTGAGTGAAGACCGGCGACCGCAGCGTCAATACACGCCGTTGCACGCGCTAACCGAATCCGAGCGCGCCGAAGTCCTGGTCGTGGCCAATTCCGATGAATTTGCGGATTGTCCACCGAGTCAGATTGTGCCGAGGCTGGCCGACCAAGGTATTTATCTGGCGTCCGAATCGACCTTCTATCGTATTCTAAAAGCCGCAAAGCAACTCAAACACCGCCGCAGCGAACGTCCCAGTCAATCGCGCAGCAAGCCCCGAGCACTGAGTGCAACCACTCCAAACCAGCTTTACAGCTGGGATATTACCTATCTGCCGACGACCATCAAAGGCCAGTTCTTCTATCTCTACCTGTTCCTCGACCTCTTCAGCCGTCAGGTCGTCGGTTGGCAGGTGTTTGAGGCAGAAAGCAGCGAATGCGCCAGTGCGCTTTTGCGCGATATTGTTCAATGCGAAGGCTTGCTGCCTGGACAAGTCATCCTGCATTCCGACAACGGCAGCCCCATGAAAGGCGCCACCATGCTGGCGACCTTGCAACGGCTTGGCATCATGCCCTCATTCAGTCGACCGGCGGTCAGCAACGATAATCCGTATTCAGAATCACTGTTCAAAACCTTGAAATATCGGCCGCAATACCCGTTAAAACCCTTTGCCGACCTGCGCAGTGCGCGTGAATGGGTCACCGATTTAGTGTGCTGGTACAACCAGGAGCATCGGCATAGCGCCATTGGTTTTGTGACCCCGGCGCAACGCCATGCCGGTTTGGACGAGATGCTGTTAGCGCAACGCAAAACGTTGTATGAAGCCGCCCGAGCTTTGTATCCACGCCGCTGGAGTAAAAACACCCGTAACTGGAACAGAATCCATACGGTTCATTTGAATCCAGATCATGCCGAAACCCAACATAAAACCACTCAGGAGCGTACCAACCAGAACAAAATAACCGCATAATAAATTTACACTGAGGCGACAACTAGCTTGAAATTTTCCGTTATGAACAAGGGGGCGCTTTTACCAATCCCTATCCGGCAAACAGCACACTTTATTGCTACGACTTAAGCAAAAACGTAGGATGCGAACATTTCGGGGTGCATTTTGCCTATGGAAGCACCGCACCCTACAGCGCGGTCAAGTACAACTGGCTGGTCAAGGATGCTAGCGGCAAACTGATCATTGGCCCTGCGCTACAGTTAAACATTCCGGTCTTCAATTACACCCCGCCAACAGCCAACATTCCGGCACAAGTCGTGGCCACTATACCCGCCCCAATTGTTCCGCAAGCCATTGTTAAAGAATTTGGCGAACCCAGTTGGGTCAAGGTCATCAAGACCACTACACATAGAGCCCGCGTATTGGCCTTGGGTGATCTAATCAGTGATGACCATGACGGTGACGGCCTTGCAGACTGGACCAACGGTGAACCCGACGAAGTGGAATCCGAGTGGTATCTGTTGCAATCACAAAACGGTGGCAGTTCTGCCAAGTCAGAACTAACCGGCGGTGCCGACAGCATGGGCAACAACGCTGAAGAAGCCGTCACTCGCCGTTATGAGTTTTATGCCTACGGCGGCCCGGCTGGATCCATTGATGGAGAAAAAGGCGAAGCCATGTGCGACAAGGTCGGACCGGATAACCTGCACGGCGATGGTATCGTAGGCGTAACCGATGCCAACGGCGACTCTTATGATTTTGATTGTTCAACCGCAGAAATCGTCGGCGCTTATCAGGGCTCGCAAATGACGGAATTTCTGGCTATTACACCTTTTGTTACAGTCGATGCACTGCAAAATGGCAAGGTGAATGAAGTGTTTCCAGAGCGACCTACCGTTAGCGGCGGCAACACCCCTTACGTGACCGACATCAGCGCAGGCGCGCTACCCAATGGTTTGACACTCGCCTCAACTACTGGCCTATTATCCGGTGTGCCATCCAAAGTCGGCGTGTTTAACTTTACCGTCTCGGCAAACGATGCTGATAACAAGACTACGTCAAAAGCCTTTACCGTCAAGGTAACCGGCCCTGGCGATACGGATGGTGATAGTGACATCGATATGAATGATTTGAATACTATCAAAGCGAAATACGGTCAAGTAGTCGCGGCAAAAGATCCAGCCGATCTGAATGGTGATTTGAGAGTCAATATCATCGATTATAGAAAAGCGGTTTCACTATGTACGTTGACAAAATGCGCAGTGGTTACTCCAACACCATAATCCACTTCTTATTTTGCTTAGCCTAGCCGGGGCAATTTGCCTCGGCTTTTACTTACTTCTACGGAATCTTTATGAACAAACATTTACTGACCAAACTGATGGCCTTGACATTCGTCGGCTTATTCCAAACAACCGAAGCGGCCACGATAAATCTTCAATTTCCTAATGGCCAAAACATCTACTCGGCCGCCAAGAACTCGATATTTGATGCCAATATCTATGTCAATGATGTTAATGATTTAGCGGGCTTTGATTTCGATCTGACCTACAACAGCAGCAATCTTTCCGCGCAGTTGCTGACGAGTGGCAATATTTTTGGCGATGATACCGAAAGCTTCGCAAGCACCATTACTCCTGGTGTGGGTGCGACCTTGGGACGAATCCACTTTGCCGAAAGCACTCTATCAGCTACTGGTTTAAACATCACAACCCCTACCTTGCTGGGTACTGTCAAGTTCAAGGCGCTTAACATCAGCCAGGGGAATTTCTTGAGCATAACCGCTGATGCTGTATCACCTTCACAGCTGTTGTTTCTCTCAGATGGTAGTGGACCTGCCACTGGTGTAACGGGCGGTACTGTTCACATAACTGCTGCCCCGGTACCTCTACCCGCCTCAGCATTGTTGTTCGCGCCAGGGCTGTTAGCAGTATTTGGCATGAAAAAAAATAAAGCAAGAAAGTCGGTAGCCTAATAGCCAAAGCGATTTTCGCTCTATTGATTAAACCGGCGATGAGCAGGCTACTTGAGGTGTCGGTTTTATAGAGATCTTGGCTTAAATAAGTGCGATTACGTAAACTAATCGCACTTACATTTTGAATGGCAGCTTGTAGACATAGCTCCCAGAAACAGGCGAACCGCGCTTATGGATCGAACTCAAGCTGCCGTAAAATCTGCATCGGATTTTTGTTTGAGCTTGCCAGCGATGCATTCGACCGCGTATTGCCCTGTTCAAAGCCAATAAACAGTTACTCGCTGAAAACCTGGAAACGGAGCTTTAGAGGAGGCAAATATTTTCAGCGAAGATCAACATAACCTATAAAGTAAATGCCCAACCCCAGCCACGTAAGAATCAGAAGCAGCCAAGGCAACCAGTGTTGGTGATATATGATTATTTCTTGTATTTCCTGGTCATCCTGCTCAATCGACAGCCCCTTTTGACTGGATAATTTTTTTCGTTTTTTGCTTAATTCCCTGGCTTTTTCTTTTTGCTGTTTTTTATAAAGATCAATTCCTTGCTGGATACCTTGAGCAATTAGCTTTGTTTGTTCTTTGGTTTGAGCGGGACGCTGAATTCCTTTGGCTATTTTCAACGATTCTTCTTGAGTTTGCGGCGATGGCTTTTGATAAGAAGTTTTTGTCATGATTCGGTCTCTGCAAGAATTTCAGCTGACTAGAATACCTGGACTGTTACGAGACAATAAAAAACAGCAATCCACCCGCGAACACGCCAGCCAATACGTCATCAAGCATGATGCCCAAGCCGCCGTGGACTTGGCGATCTATCCAACGAATCGGCCAAGGTTTAACAATATCGAACACCCTAAACAGGATAAAACCCAACGCGACGGCTTGCCAGGTAAACGGTACCAGCCACATGGTGACTAACAATCCAGCAATTTCATCCCAGACGATGCCACCGAAATCATGTTCGCCGAGTTTTTCAGCCGCTTGCCCGCAAATCCACACGCCGACCAAGATAACTAGCAGCGTCACCACGCTATAAACAATTAGGCTTTGTGCTTGAACTAGCGCTAAATACAAAGGCACTGCCGCCAAGGTGCCAAAGGTACCGGGGGCTTTTTTGGCTAAACCGGAACCAAAGCCAAACGCCAGAAATAATACCGGGTCGGATACTATTTGCTTTGGCGTTAGTTTGTTTTTACCCACTTGGGTGTTAAGAAAAATGCTCAAAACCTTTGGCCTGTAGAGAAGTAATAATGCCGGATTTATTCAGCCGCAAGCCGGATTCGGCTTCGATAACACCGATTTTGATGCAATCGATGGTTAACTGATCGACATGATCGGGGCTGATAGTGAAGCACAGTTGGTAATCGTCACCAGACACCAGCGGCATCTGCCAATCGCCGGTGTCTTCAATGTACGCTTTAACGGCATCGGATAACGGCAGCGCTTGCCAATAGATACACGCACCGACTTGGCTTTGTTCCAGGATATGCCCCAAATCGCTAGACAGACCGTCGGAAATGTCGATGCAGGCATTGGCGCAACCTAATAACTCAAGACCTGCGGCAATTTGCGGCTCTGGCTGGTTGAATTGCTTTAAGGCAGATTCAGGATTTGGGCATGAGTAGCCCTGATTGATTTTTAAACCCAAGCCAGCATCGCCGATCGCGCCGGTTAAACAGATGTAATCACCGGCTTTTGCTCCTGACCGCCGCAGAGCTTGACCTTGCGGCACAACACCCAGGGCTTGCACGGTTAACGTTAATGGCCCCGAGGTGGTATCCCCACCAATCAAATCAACGTTGTATTGTTCAGCCAGCGCTAAAAATCCTTTGGCAAAAGACGTTAACCATTGCTCATCAACCTTGGGCAACGTTAACGCCAACAGCACCGCGACAGGTTTAGCGCCCATACTGGCAAGATCGCTCAAATTAACTGCCAGCAATTTATGCCCGAGTTGTTCAGGATCGGTATCGGCAAAAAAATGTACATTCTCTACCATGGTGTCGGTAGTGACTGCCAACTCGTGCCCTGCTGGGATAGACAACAAGGCGCAATCATCACCAACACCCAAACGGGTGCTGGCGTTGCGAGTTTGTGGCTGGGTAAAAAAACGCTCAATCAAGCAAAATACAGTTACTGACACAATGACTGTTTACCTGACAATTTGGCTTTGATTTCCACCGCCCGTATTTGCTGGGCGATTTTATCTAAAATGCCGTTAACGTATTTATGACTGCCGTCTGCACCAAAGTGTTTGGCAAGATTGATGCTTTCGTTGAGCACAACGCGATAAGGCATATCAAGGCGTTGCAGTAACTCGTAGGCACCAATTCTTAAAATAGCGCGCTCGACAGGATCGACCATATCCACAGGACGGTCAACAAACTCGGCTAAAGTTTCATCAATCGCGCC
>JAUYMX010000156.1 GCA_030699345.1 Methylococcaceae bacterium | reverse complement strand
TGTGGCTTTTGTGCGTTTTGCATCGGTATACCGCAGTTTTCAAGATGTCAGTGAATTTACTGACATGATCAACACGTTACAAAAAAATTGAAGCAAGATTCAATCTACATGGCCCGAGCTTTGCAATTGGCGCGTCAGGGGCTTTACACCACTGATCCCAATCCTCGTGTCGGCTGCGTATTGGTCAAGGATGGCGAGATCATTGGCGAAGGCTGGCATCAACGGGCAGGGCTAAGTCACGCCGAAGTAGAAGCGCTTAACAATGCGCCGGATGCCCAAGGCGCAACCGCTTATGTCACGTTGGAGCCTTGCAGTCATTTCGGTCGAACGCCGCCCTGCTGCGATGCGTTAATCAAAGCAGGTGTCAGTCGTGTCGTGGTTGCCATGCAAGATCCAAATCCGTTAGTAGCCGGGCAAGGCTTACAAAAGCTCAGAGCCGCTGGGGTAGATGTTGTCTGTGGTGTGCTGCAGGAAGAATCGCAGTTGTTGAATCAAGGTTTTATTAAACGCATGACCCAACAACGTCCATGGGTGCGCAGTAAATTAGCGATGAGTTTGGATGGGCGTACCGCGCTGGCTTCTGGTGAAAGTAAATGGATTACTTCTGCGCAAGCGCGAGCCGATGTGCAGCGATTAAGAGCCGAAAGTTCGGCAATTTTGACCGGCATCAATACGGTGTTGGCGGATGATCCTGCTTTAACTGCGCGGGTTGATGAGGATGTTGTGCAGCCGCTTAAAGTTGTGTTGGATTCCCAATTGGCTATGCCGGTCGATGCGCAGCTGGTTAATGGCCCAGGCCGTACCCTGATTCTAACGAGTTCTACCGATGACACTAAAAAACAGGCTTTACAGCAAGCAGGTTTTGAAATCTACGAGATTACCGAGCATCAAGGGCGGTTGGATTTACGGCAAGTGATGACGTTTTTGGCTGAGCAACAAATCAATGAAGTATTGGTTGAAGCCGGTCCCACTTTAAACGGCGCGCTGCTGGCGCAAAACCTGGTCGATGAATGGGTGATCTATATGGCGCCGTGCGTTCTTGGCGACCAGGGCCGTGGTTTATTTACTTTGCCGGACATGAATACCATGGCGGATAAAAAGAACTTGAACTTGGCTGATGTCAGGCAAGTCGGTCCGGATCTAAAACTCACTTTTACTGCAAACTGAGGCAGAAAATGTTTACAGGCATAATATTGGCAGTCGGTAAAATCGCCGACATAGAAAACAAAGCCGGGGATTGCCGCTTAAAAATAGCCACCGGTAAATTACCACTTGGCGACGCTGCGCTGGGTGACAGTATTGCGGTTAACGGTGTCTGTTTGACGCCGGTGGAATTGGGGAATGGCTATTTTGTGGCGGATGTGTCCAACGAAACCCTGTCCAGAACAATCTTAAAAAATGCCTCTGTAGGCACGCCGGTTAATTTAGAATTGGCATTAACCCCGAATACCCGCATGGGTGGGCACATTGTCAGCGGCCATGTTGATGGTATCGGTAAAGTCATTGAAAAAAAACCGGATGCACGGTCAGTAAAATTCACGTTTAAAGTGCCTGATAATCTGGCTAAATACATTGCCGAAAAAGGTTCCATTTGCATCAATGGTATTAGTTTGACGGTTAACGAAGTAAATGGCGCGACTTTTAGCGTCAACATCGTGCCGCATACCCTTAGGGAAACGACGCTGGTTGATGCGGTGGTCGGTACTGAAGTCAATCTGGAAGTTGATTTATTGGCTCGATACATGGAGCGGTTAATGCAAGGCGAAGCTGCTGCCAATAATCACAGTGGCATTACTGAAGACCTGTTACAAAAAAGTGGCTTTTTGCGCTGAAACTAAGGAACCCATGAATACCACCGAAGAAATCATAGACGACTTGCGACAAGGCAAGATGGTCATCATCATGGACGATGAAGACCGCGAGAATGAAGGCGACTTGGTAATGGCTGCGGCTTTTA
>JAUYMX010000149.1 GCA_030699345.1 Methylococcaceae bacterium | reverse complement strand
ACTGATGTTACGCACTCAGTCGCTGCAGTTCGGCATAACTGGCTTGTAATGCCTTGAGGTAAATCTTACTCCTGAGCGCGAAATGGTTGAGGTGGTGCTTCAGTTTGAGTTGTTCGAGCTTGAAGAAAGCGTAAATGGATGCAAAAAAATGGTTGCTTTGGGTTCTGACCGTGCGTGTTGGTGAGTGCGCCAAACCGGTGTTAGATTTGATGGATTTGTGGAAGACCTCGACGTTCCAGCGTTTTTGATAGAGTGTCGTGATACGGTCGTAGGAGTGCTGGAGGTCACTTGAGGCCAGAATGAGCACACCGTTACTGTCATCTTTGTTTGTAAAGACTTGCTTGGCCAGCACCACGGGGAAACTTAAGCCCTTGATGTAAACCGGCAACACGGTGTTTTCTTGCAGCGGCAGTGCATCCACGCGGACAAAACGACCTTGGCGTTTGTCTTCCAGGCTTAAGGCCACGGTGCGATTGCTTTTCAGGGCCATGATGAAATCTTTCTGTAGCTCCACTTTGATGAAGGCCATGTTTTCTTTGGAAGAGAACCAACTATCAGTCAACACCGTGCGGTAACGCAGTTGATTGTGCTGACACACCCGCAGCATCTGGCGCAGCAGCTCGTTTTTAGTGACGGCACTGTGGCGTTTGAGCTGACGGGTTTGCACCTCGCAAAACAGCAAGTCTTTGCGCACAATCTCAAACGCCACAGGAATATTGACGTCGTCTGCGACAGTCAGGCAGTTGAGAATATTCACACCTTTGACCGTGCGCTGTCGGCAATGGTCGAAGTGCCAGGCGATGATCGCGTTTTCATCGGTGTAGGGTATTTCCTCGATGGTGTCGTCAAAGATCAGCACGCCGTCATCGGCTTCAATGCTTCGGACGGTGGGCTTCACCAGCGACCACAAGTCGCGCGAGGTGAAATCAGCCCTCCCCAAGAACCGCGTAATTTGATCATGACTGACGGCATGATCAAGAAGTTGAGACAAACCGGTCGCAGTAGTCTGAGCAAACGAACTCATCAGATAATCGCTGTATAACTCTAACAGAGAATTTTTCATGACAAACACCTCACATAAATTCAGTCAACAGCAATTATTCTATGCCTGCAGCAGCCGCAGTGCGTAACATCAGTTA
>JAUYMX010000137.1 GCA_030699345.1 Methylococcaceae bacterium | reverse complement strand
CGACGAAATTTTGCCGGATAAACAAGAAGGTATCATTGCAACCGGCTTTTTGGCTGGCTTTCCAGACAACAGCAACTCGCGTGACTTGGTACAACGTAAATACCAAATCGCTACAGATATGACTGATACCGTCGGTAAAGTGGTATTGGGACAAACTGTAGAGTGCGCGCGGTGCCATAATCACAAATTCGACAAGATCAGTCAGAAGGATTATTTCTCTCTGCAATCATTCTTTGCGAACGTGAGCGCTGTAGACAATATTCCTGTCGCCAAGAAAGGTGCCTTGGAACATAAATACGACGAGCAATGGGCTAAGTGGGAAGCAGCCACTAAAGATATTCGTGATAAACAAGCGGCAATTCTTGCCCCTTATCAGGAAAAAGGCATTAAGTATCACAAAGAACGGTATTTAACTGACAGCCGCGAATCAATCTTTAAGCCCAAAGAACAATGGAATGCGCATGATCGTTGGATTAATCATCGCTTGGCAAACGTTAGCAGCGAAACAGATGTGGCGAGTTATTTAAGAGATGCTACTGATAACAAGGACAATCCTGATTACAGCACTGAAATTGCATTAAAAGCGGCTCAATATAAAGAGTTGAATGATGAGCTGATCAAGCTGAATGATCTTAAGCCTGTTTTCGGTGCGCCAACCATTTCCGGCGTTAGTGAGTTGGGTTATGCTGATGCGCCTCCGTCGTATGTATTTTTTGGTGGCGACCATGAGCGTAAGCTTGAAGAAGTACAGCCTGCATTCCCAGAAGCCATTACTGACGAAAAACCGGTCATTACGCCAACTGCGTTTTCATCCGGACGTAGAACAGCATTGGCTAAGTGGTTGACCAGCGATACCAATCCATTAACGGCACGGGTTTATGTTAACCGTATCTGGGAACAGTATTTCGGTCGCGGTATTGTTGAAACCGTCAGTGATTTTGGTAAAGCTGGTCAAAAACCTATTAACCCGCAATTGTTGGATTACTTGGCTGACAGTTTTGTGAAAAATGGCTGGAGTGTGAAGAAGTTGCACAGAGAGATTTTATTATCTGGTGTGTATCGTCAATCATCCGGCTACCGTGAAGATGTCGCTAAGGCTGATCCAGAAAACAAACTGTTGGCAGTGTTCCCACGTAAACGTTTAGAAGCTGAAGAAATTCGCGATTCGTTATTGGTTGCTTCTGGTCAGTTGGAAGACAAAGTCGGTGGACCTAGCGTATTCCCACCCGTACCGGCAAATTTAGGTGCGTCTCCAGCACAATGGAAAGTGTATAAAGACAAGAAAGATCTCAACCGTCGTAGCTTGTATATCTTTACTCGTCGCAGTGTGCCTTATCCATTACTGTCCTCGTTTGACATGGCGACTTCACAAGAAGCCCACAG
>JAUYMX010000127.1 GCA_030699345.1 Methylococcaceae bacterium | reverse complement strand
CCCATACCTGCTGATTTATCAAAAGGTGGAACAATACCTTCAGCAACATCAAAGCAAGCGTCGTCTGGATTTAGCCAGGCAGTGTTTTTACCTGAAAATAATGGGCTCTTCCGACAGCACGATGGACGCACTAAACCGGACGTATCGGCAACGTTATATGCAATCGGTCGCCGATCGTTATCACTGGCCGTTAACAACACTTGCTGCCGCCAAACAACAAAATCATTGGGACATCAGTAAAGCCAGTGCCGAGCACGCAGTGATATTGCAGGCAGTGACACACTGTTATCGCATGATCACGGGCTTTGCTCGTGAGCATGCTTTGGCTCAGCAAACACACAACAACGATTTAAGGTTGATCGGCAGAAAGTTGAATGCCTTCTTGGAAAAGAAGCCGGGCAAAATCGAAATTCTTACCACGCGCCATCAAATCGACATCGTCGCGCGTGAATTATCGTTGGTAGACAGTCGCCTGAGTGATGATCATGAAGGCTGGAGCCTTTATCTTGGCAATGTCCAAATGAATAATGTCGGGACTGCTGAACCGCTACAAAAAGGCCGGACATTGATTGAATTGCTGTGTTGGGCGGTGGTGAATGGTCTTTATCATAAGTATTTAAAGCTCTACTTTAGTGCGCATGCCTTGAAGATGACTAGCGATCAATTGCATACAACGCTGTCGCAACTTGAGCAATTTTTAACCGCCCATTTTGACAGCGATGCACCGCTGGATACTTACCAAACCGCTAATAAGCCGTCGCATTCATTACTGTTAATCAACCTGGGACAGCCGGATACCGAGCATCGGGAAGATGGCCGACTCATGATGAGCGCCCGCTCTGATGCTTTCAGTTATGGCATGATCCGGCAGTGTTTTGTACAGACTACCGAATGCGTGTCACTGACCAGCTGGGGCGAAATCAATACCAGTCAACATGAAGGATTAGCGGGGCTTTTTGACGTGTTAACAAGCATTATCAATAACCGCCCTGCCCAAGCGCCGGCAGCGGCCATCAGTGTGCTTTGCGATACGCCGACACGCGGTAAAAGTATCGTGCTGCGCATTGAAGACGTTTATAAAACCCTGCTAAAACTATTTTCCAATGGCGACAACAACCGCTATTTCTTATCTGGCGGTCATGGCTTTTATGTCTTTCAAAAAACCGACAACATCCTGAATTACGATTATTTAACCGATGAAGACGCTTTATTAAAAGCACTTGCCAGCCCACAGAAACAGTTCCGGCCCAGTCATTTTGATGAATCCATTTTGGCGAATACGCCGATTCCACTGCTTTATACTTTTAATAACGCCCAAGTAATTCAGCTGTTTTATTATCAAAATAATGTCGATGTCAGCATTTATATCATTGATGAGCGAGGCTCTTTGTATGTGCAGCACCATGCCAATACCTTTACCGACCGGCTGCTAAGCCACTATGCAACTTTTTTGGATAATGTCCTTAACCGCAACTTTTTTGAATCTGATGTCGCTATCGCCTTTTACCAATTACACAAAAATTCTGCGGGGGTCTGGTCATGTAACCGGGTAAATATAAGTACACCAGACAGCAGTAAAGCGCTTAATTTGCGCATCAGCGGTGAAACCACGCCTAAAGGCATCGTCTACACGGTGTATTGCAATGAACAGGAGTTTTCTTCATTAGATCATGGCCCGCAGGTGTTTTTTGCAGCGTACCAATATGTGCTGAGCTTTCGGCGCAGCAAACAAAATTATCCGGTGCATATCAGTGATATTGAGCTGCCGTTATCTGCGCTTCGGGTTGATAGCGCTGAGCAACAGCAGACTATCCATTACTTAAATTACAAGCAAAAAATTGAAGATAAATTCAATAGCTGAGCTCTAAGGTCGGTGCGGTTTTAACCCGGCCATCTTTGAGCAATAGCTCGACAAATTCATCAGCGGGAAGCGGCCGACTTTTAAAATAACCTTGATATAAATCGCAGCCTTGCACTTGCAAAAAGGCGAATTGCTCCAGCGTTTCAACGCCTTCGGCCAAGACTTTAAAACCTAATATATGGCCCATCGCCAGAATGGTGGCGGTGATTTCCATGTCATCCTGATGATGCGGAATGTCGTCGATAAAACTCTTATCGATTTTCAGAACATCAAGAGGAAAGTGCTTAAGATGCGCCAGCGATGAATAACCGGTACCAAAATCATCAATCGCCAGGCGAATGCCTTGAGCGCGTAAATCCTTTAACAAGCTGACCGTGTGTTGCTGATGATTCATCAAGCCGGTTTCGGTTAATTCCAACTCCAGCTGTTTGGCCGGAAAACCGGTCTCAGTCAGTATGGTCTCAACCAATTTGCTCATGTTGCCGCGTTGAATCTGCTGTGGCGACACGTTAACCGCTAAGGTTAACTTCGGCAAACCTGCGTCCAGCCAAGCCTTGCCTTGGCGACAGGTTTCGCGCAACACCCATTCGCCTATCGCCATAATAAGTCCGGTCTCCTCGGCCAAGGGGATAAACCGCAACGGCGGAATGAGGCCTTCGATAGGATCTTGCCAGCGCACTAACGCCTCTGCGCCGACAATAAGTCCTGAATTCATATCTACTTGCGGCTGATAATAAACCCGCAGTTCATTCTGTGAGATGGCTCGGCGTAACCTGGCTTCCATATCAATACGCAGGCGCGCCGCGACTGTCAGTTCATCTGAAAAGTAAGAAAACCGATTCCGCCCTGCCGCCTTGGAGTGATAAAGCGCCGTGTCGGCTTGCTGCAGCAATATTTCCGGATTGTCACCATGCTGCGGATACAAGCTGATACCAATACTAACGCCAATTCGTACTTCGCCTACATCCGGCAACTGCCAAGGCTCGCTTAAATCTTCAATAATCGCCTCGGCAACTCGCGCCGCATCATCTTCATGGGCAAGATCTTCCAGCAATACCGTAAATTCATCACCACCCAAGCGCGCCACCATATCCACGCCACGTAAACGCGAAGCTAAGCGCTCGGCCACTTGTTGCAGTAATTGATCGCCCAGCAAATGTCCAAAGCTATCATTGACATGTTTAAAGCCATCCAAATCCAGCATTAATAAGGCAAGCTGCTTACCTTCTCGGTGCGCCATTTCGATGGCATGCTCCAGGCTATGAAACAACAATACCCGATTGGGTAAAGCGGTCAGCGGATCATGCATCGCATTAAAGGTAAGCTGATCCTCGGAAGCTTTTTGCTCGGTAATATCAGAAAAGACGGCAACATATTCCGTCACTTGACCAAGGTCATTGTGTACTGCACTGATACTTAAAAACTCAGGATATTCTTGACCGTTCTTGCGCCGGTTCCATATCTCGCCCTGCCAATATCCGACGCTGTTAATTTGTTGCCACATGGTCCGGTAAAAATCCTGGTTTTGTCGACCGGAACCCAATAAGCGCGGGTTTTTCCCAAGAATTTCGGCCTCACTGTAGCCAGTGATCGCTGTAAAAGCATGATTGACTCTGATGATATTTGACTGAGCATCAGTGATCAAGAAGCCCTCAGTACTTTGCTCAAATACCTTCGCCGCCAGTTTAAGTTGCACTTCGCTACGCTTGAACTCGGCAAAATAGGTCGCCAGCGCCATACCCACCACTGACAAACTGACCATGTATAGCCAATAGTTGGTTAAACCGCTCTCCTTGATGTCGTTGGCAAAATAACCAAGACCTTCAATAGCACCCAACAACGCCTGGACAGCTACCAGCATGACGACGATAAGCGTGCCGTGAATCCCTAATCGGACGGCCACCCAGCTAACAAATAAAAACATCAACGACCCTTTAGCAACCTGCCCTGCAAGTTCATTCAGCCAGCCCAGGAATACCACTTGCCCCACCAAGGCTATTAATGAGATGGTCGCGACAATTTCCAGGATTCGCTTGGCGCCGTACCAGTCATCAGGAAATTTTCGCCAAATAAGCAGTAGTGGCGTAATCAGCATAATTCCCAAGGTGTCGCCCATCCACCATTGCGCCAAACTATGCAGGTAACTTTGTTCGCTGATAAATTTATCTATCAATAAACTACTGACACCAATACTGGCTGCAATTGTGCTGCCAACACCGGCCGCAACGATAAATTGCAAATAGCTTCGTAATGTCGTTAAGTGCGTATGAAGCTTACCTTGTCTGTTGATTAGCCAAACAAATGCCATCGCTTCTAACGTACTGCCAAGCGCCATCATTGCAGCCGTAGTTAGCGGTTTATTTAATAAGATATACGCCAGCAGTGATCCGAAAAATATTGAAAAAGCATATCGCTGTCCACCCATCAAAAGTGCAGCTGACGCGAAGCCACTGGCAGGCCAAACAATGGTAATAAAATCGACTGGTGCATACACTACTGCTGACCAAGCAAGCAGTGCATACAGTAAGGCAACGATCCCTATCATTAGTATTTTTAGCAACATTTGTTACCTAAGTCTGTTTGTGTTCATTGCTTTCAGATTAATTGAACGTTGATACTTACGTGATTGGCGAGTATAGACTACAACTTTAAATCACACCGTTGCAGTTGGTAATTTTTGCCTATACTACAAATGGACTTAATCAGTAGGGTTTATTATGAATAACGAGCAACGCCAATATGCACGCTTTAATCCTGAGGGGTTGGTGGCGCGGGTAACTCTGGAGAACGAGGCACTGGATCAGATTTATGTTAAAGGCGAAGTTATCAACATAAGTCACAGCGGTATTCGTTTAAAACTTACTGAGCCGTTAAGGGCCCACGTTAACGACAAAATACAAATACAGCTCATTCTGCCTGAGTCCGGTATTCCGTTGACCATTCGCGGCGTCATCAAGCATGAAATTGCAGATAACGAGTTTGGTTTGCACTATGAAAATCCACCCAGTAAAAATGACTATGAAGACATTATTCTTGAATGCTTCAAAGTCGCTTGATGTTAATCCTAAGCGCCATCGCCTATTAGACTAATCGCCTTAGCTTTTGCTATAGTCAGAACCTCAGCGGGTGGTGGTTAATACCTGTTTCGTTTTAAAACTTCAATCTGGAAATAATTATGTCTATCAAAGTCGCAATCAATGGTTATGGTCGCATTGGCCGCAATATCGTTCGTGCCTTGTATGAATCTGGTCGCACTAATGAATTTCAAATCGTTGCTA
>JAUYMX010000118.1 GCA_030699345.1 Methylococcaceae bacterium | reverse complement strand
TTCAGCGACTGCGCCTGAGCAAAAAAATGGCTATTTAGGCCAGGTAATGGATGAAATTCGTCATACCAACCAATGCGGTTACGTCAACTATTACTTTGCCAAGCAAGGTCAGGATGCTGCCGGTCATAACGACGCTCGTCGTACTCGTGCTATCGGTCCGCTGTGGAAAGGCATGAAACGCGTATTCTCAGATGGCTTTATTTCTGGCGATGCGGTTGAGTGTTCAATCAACTTACAGTTGGTCGGCGAAGCTTGCTTTACCAACCCACTAATCGTTGCCGTCACCGAATGGGCTTCTGCTAACGGCGATGAAATGACGCCAACTGTGTTTTTATCGATTGAAACTGACGAGTTGCGTCACATGGCCAACGGTTACCAAACTGTGGTGTCTATTGCCAACGATGAAGCCGCTTCAAAATACCTGAACACTGACTTAAACAATGCCTTCTGGACTCAACAAAAATACTTCACGCCGGTATTGGGCATGATGTTTGAGTACGGCAGCCACTTTAAAGTTGAGCCTTGGGTAAAAACTTGGAACCGTTGGGTATATGAAGATTGGGGCGGTATCTGGATTGGTCGTTTAGGCAAATATGGCGTTGAATCACCAGCCAGCTTACGCGATGCCAAAAAAGACGCTTACTGGGCACATCACGACTTGTTCTTACTGGCTTATGCCTTATGGCCAACTGGGTTTTTCCGTTTGACTCTGCCAACTGCTGAAGAAGCAGAATGGTATGAAGCCAACTATCCAGGCTGGTATGACATGTACGGAAAAGTGTATGAAGAATGGCGTGCGCGCGGTTGTGAAGATCCAAGCAGCGGTTTCTTACCTTTGCAATGGTTTGCCGAAAACAACCACCCTATTTATATAGACCGTGTTTCACAAGTACCTTTCTGCCCTAGCTATAGCAAAGGCGCCAGCACCTTACGTGTTCTTGAGTTTAATGGCAAAAAACATTCGTTCAGTGACCAATGGGGCGAACGCATGTGGCTATCTGAGCCAGAGCGTTATGAATGCCAAAATATCTTTGAACAATATGAAGGTCGTGAACTTTCAGAAGTGATTGCTGAAGGCCATGGTTTGCGTAGTGATGGCAAGACCTTAATCAGTCAACCGCACACTAACAAAGACGGCAAATTATGGACTTTAGATGACATCAAAAAGATCGGCTGTGTATTTGCTGATCCGTTGAAAGCTCTGTAATCGGTTGTTAATCAAGGCATTGTAGGGGGCGCGCAATGCGTACCTACGATGCCTTCCAAAAATTGTAAAGGAGTTAACTTATGTCAATTGAAGTAAGCGGTGGTAGACGCGGTCTAACTGATCCAATAATTGCAGCCACAATCATAG
>JAUYMX010000113.1 GCA_030699345.1 Methylococcaceae bacterium | reverse complement strand
TTGCAGAGTCTGAAGGACTCTGTGTTACTGCAATTCGATTAAAGCCGAGATCAGCGGCCAAACACCTAATTCTATCGCTCACTACTACCAACGGCACTTCCCGTATTGCCGTCACGTGTTGATCACCTGCCATAAGCACGAGATTTTGCAGAGCCTCGCCACTTGTTATAGTGATCACATTCAAACCGTTTTCGATCAAATAACTTAGATTTGAAATATTATCAACCTGGGGGATTATTCTTTTATAAACAGGGAGATAATCGACTTTTGCGCCACGCTCCCGAAGCTTATTTGCTAATTCTTCTCGACCACCTTGGCCACGCACAATCAGCATCCTTTGCCCAGAAATATGCTGCATTTCCGGCATAGCCAACAACGCTTCGCTGTTAAAATCTTGTTTAGGTACTAAATCAACGACTAAATCGGCATTAATTAAGGCCTGCGCTGTCGAACCGCCTATTGCAGCAAAAATCACAGATTTTGAGCTGGGTATTTTGCCACCATTCGCGCGGAGCGCAAAATTTACCGCGTTGACGCTAACAAAAATAACGCATTGATAGCTATCTAGGCGCTGAAAGGTCTTTTTAATCTCATCGACATCGTCTACTCCAGCAATAGCTAAGGTCGGAAAACGCATTGCTTTGCCGCCAGATTGCTCTATCAAATGGACTAAATGCTCTGCTTGATGCGCCGGTCTCGTTACTAAAACACCGGCACCATTCAACACACCATTCAAAGCTCACGCACCTTGACTTATATCCATGTGGATTAAGAAAATAACGTTTGCAAGATTTTATCCGCACCTTGCGTTAACAAATCTTCGGCAATAAGCCGCCCGATAGTTTCCGCATGCTCCAGCTCACCTGAGCGTTCTGATCGAAAAATAACTTGCCCGTCCGGACTTCCTACCAGCCCACGCATAATCAATCGCTCATTATGCAACTCGGCAAAACCGGCAATCGGCACCTGACAACCACCGTTTAATCGTGCATTCATAGCTCGTTCTGCGGTTACGCATACACCGGTTTGCCAATCGTGTAGCACCTGCAAAATCTCATTGATTTCCGGATCATTCACCCGACATTCAATCCCGATTGCGCCTTGCCCAATAGCGGGCAAACTAACTTCAGGTGCCAAACATTGGGTAATACGCTCAGCCATTCCCAAACGTTTTAGCCCGGCCGAAGCCAAAATGATG
>JAUYMX010000095.1 GCA_030699345.1 Methylococcaceae bacterium | reverse complement strand
ACGTCGTCGCCTGTTACTACGCCGGGTTTAACGACATCGGAAATTTTTTGTGGCATATCGTAAGTCCTGTTGATGTGGAGTTGTTGGGTAAGATACAGAAATTGGCAGGCATTATTGCACGGTAGACGCGCGCTGGTGCAGTAATTTTCCGGGCATTTTATTGAATGATTTAATAGCTTAAAGCCGATTAAATAGAAGCTAAGCACGGTACACTGAAACCTTATAACTGGATGGGGAGCATGTTGTGAATGTAACAATTAGGCAGCTGCAAGTATTTGAAATGGTGGCGCGGCATTTAAGTTTTACCCGGGCTGCAGAGGAGCTTTTTTTGACCCAGCCAGCGGTATCCATGCAAATTAAGCAAATCGAAGAGATGGTCGGCTTGGCTCTGTTTGAACGTTTGGGGCGAAAAATTTATTTGACCCAAGCAGGCGAGCACATGTATCGAGTCAGTAGAGAAATTACTAATCGATTATCGGAGGCCGAGCGTATTTTTGATGAAATAAAAGGCCCGGAGGGTGGCCGGTTGTTAGTGTCGGTGGCCAGTACGGTACAGTATTTTGCCATCCGATTATTGGGGGGATTTTGTAAGCAATTTCCTAATGTGAATGTGAATTTAAAAGTTACTAATCAAAAAGGTCTGCTTGGCTTGCTGGAGAACAATGAAACCGATGTGGTGTTAATGGGCGAGCCGCCCGAAGGTGTTGGTTTGGTCTCCGAGCCATTGTTGGACAATCCGCTGGTAGTAATTGCCCACCCCGAACATCATTTAAAAGACAGAAAAGCTATTTCTCTGGATGAATTAAAAACGGAGACATTCTTGATGCGTGAGCAAGGCTCAGGTACACGTACTTCCGCCGAGCGATTTTTTGCCGAAAAAGGCATGAAAATTTTTGCCAATATGGAGTTGAACAACAATGGCGCGATTAAGTTGGGCGTGGAAGAGGGCTTAGGACTTGGGATTGTGTCCCAGCACACTATTGATAATGAAGTTAAAGCCGGGCGGTTGATTGTGTTGGACGTGCAGTATTTTCCCTTGGTCAGGAAATGGTACATGGTCCGTCGGGAAGGTAAACGCCTGTCAGCAGTTGGAACTGCGTTCGAGGCGTTTGTACGTAAGGAAAAGCTGCAGTATGTGCGCTTGCCGTGAGTAAGTTACGGTGTTAAGCCTTCACCAACGGTAACTACTTTTAAGGCATTGGTGCCGCCTTTGACCCCAGTTAAATCGCCTTTGGTGATGATGAATTTATCACCTTCTTTGGCGCGATTCCAGCGGCGCAATTCTGCGACAATATTTTGATTTACCTCAACATGATCTTGTTCGTCATAAGTGAAATACACCGGGAAAACACCTCGGTATAAAGTCACTTTCCCCAAGGTTTTTTCTTCGCAGCTGAAGGCGAAAATGGGGATGCCGGAGCTGATTCGGGACATCCACAATACGGTAGCTCCCGACTGAGTAATCGCCGCAATGCCGCGGATTTTAGTGTGATTGGCTAAATACATTGCCGACATGGCAATGGCTTCATCAACCCGCTCAAATTGCAGTGCGTTGCGATGGTCAGAAACTCGCACTACCGGTTGTTTTTCAGCCTCAATACAAATGCGATGCATCGCTTCTACGGCTTTAACCGGATGTTTTCCTGACGCAGTTTCTGCAGAAAGCATGATGGCATCTGTGCCATCGTAAACCGCGTTAGCGACATCAAAGACTTCGGCGCGGGTAGGAATAGGATTGTCGATCATGGATTCCATCATTTGTGTAGCGGTGATGGCAACACGATTGAGTTGCCGGGCGCGTTTGATCAAATGTTTTTGTACCGCCGGCAGATTGGCATCACCGATTTCCACACCCAAGTCGCCGCGAGCTACCATTACCGCATCAGACGCCAGGATGATTTCATCCATCACATCTAATGCTTCCGCGCGTTCGACTTTAGCGACGATGCCAGCATCACAGCCTTCAGCGAGCAGTAAGCGACGCGCCTCGTTCAGATCTTCAGCGGAGCGTGGAAATGAGACGGCAACATAATCACAGCCAATTTCAGCAATGGTTTTAATGTCGGCTCGATCTTTGTCGGTCAATGCCTTGGCAGAAAGACCGCCGCCCATCAAATTAATGCCTTTGTTGTTAGATAAGTCGCCGCCGACCACCACAATGCAAGTGACTCGCATGTTTTCGACATTAACGACATCCAGCACTATACGACCATCATCAAGTAAGAGCCGACTGCCGGGTTTAACTTCCAACGCCAAGGGTTCGTAGGTAATGCCCACTTGCGCATGATCGCCGGCATTGGCGTCAAGATTAATGTCCAGGGCAAAATCCTGACCTTCGTTAAGAAAAACCTTGTCGTTTTTAAAGCGCGCGATACGGATTTTTGGACCTTGCAAATCCGCCAGAATGCCCACGCGGCGACCAGTTTTTTGACTAAGTGCGCGGATGGCATTGGCCCGGTCGATGTGGTCCTGGGCCGAGCCATGTGAGAAGTTAAGTCTCACCACATCCACGCCAGCGTCAAATAGCGCCTCAAGTACCTCGGGTTTATCAGTGGCAGGGCCTAAGGTGGCAATAATTTTAGTTCTTCTTAACGAGGTGATTTGCATAAGTTATTTTGCGTTTATTAAAGCAAGAGTGGTATCCAGCATGCGATTTGAGAAGCCCCATTCGTTGTCATACCAAGACAGCACTTTAACCAAGTTACCATTCATGACTTTGGTTAATGAGGCTTCGTAGATTGATGACGCCGGATTGTGGTTAAAGTCGATAGACACCAGCGGTTTATGGTTGATGTCCAAAATGCCTTTTAAAGGACCGGCAGCAGCTGCTTCCAAAATGCTGTTGATTTCTTCTTTAGTGGTGTTTCTTGCCGCTTGGAAAGTCAGGTCGACGACTGACACATTGATAGTCGGTACACGCATCGCAAAGCCGTCCAGTTTTCCCGCCAATTCCGGCAACACCAGGCCAACAGCCGCGGCCGCACCGGTTTTAGTGGGGATCATTGAGTGGGTGGCAGACCTGGCGCGACGTAAATCACTGTGGTAAACGTCGGTCAGCACTTGGTCGTTGGTATAAGAGTGAATGGTGGTCATTAAACCGTGCTCAACGCCAATGACATCATGCAGAGGTTTAACCAGTGGTGCCAAACAGTTGGTGGTGCAGGACGCATTGGATATAACGGTGTCAGTTGCTTTTAGGACATCGTGGTTGACGCCAAAGACAATAGTGGCATCGACATCATTGCCGCCTGGCGCGGAAATCAGCACTTTCTTGGCGCCTGCTGCGATATGCGCAGAGGCTTTGGCTTTGCTGGTGAACAGGCCGGTGCATTCATGCACGACATCAATACCTAAATCAGCCCATGGCAATTTGGACGGATCGCGCTCGGAAAAGACGCGGATTTTATCGCCGTTGATAACAATGTAATCGCCGTCGACAGTGACTTCAAAAGGGAATTTTCCGTGTACTGTGTCGTATTGCGTCAGATGAGCGTTGGTTTGTGAATCACCTAAATCATTGATAGCAACGATTTGAAATTCATTAGTGCGACCAGATTCATACAAGGCACGAACGATATTGCGGCCAATGCGACCATAACCATTGATTGCGACTTTGATAGAC
>JAUYMX010000047.1 GCA_030699345.1 Methylococcaceae bacterium | reverse complement strand
CTATTCAGTCTTTAACCTGAGTGAGGCTATGCGTTTATTGTGTAGGGTGGATAAGCAACGCGCATCCACCGCCTTTGCCGGATGCGCTAGCGCTTATCCAGCCTACGCATGACGGCTCGATCAAGAGACTGAATAGTTACAAACAATTTTTATAAACTGAGTGTCTTGAATTACCAAACAAGCACTCTATTCAATGTGAGGAACACAGATGACTTTATTGGTAGCGTATGATGAAACGGAATCACGATCGCTGACACACTCGGTGCGCGCATCGGCCTTGGTATTTGAAGACCCGGTTTCCCGGCGATTGTTGGACCAGATTGAGCGCATCGCACCCAGCGATGCCACGGTATTGATTATTGGCGAGACGGGCACTGGCAAAGAGCTGGTTGCTAGGCATATTCATGCCTTGAGCAAACGCAGCACTAATATTTTTGGCGCCTTGAACTGTGCCTCATTAAGTGAAAACCTGATTGAAAGCGAGTTGTTCGGTCATGAAAAAGGCTCGTTCACCGGCGCACACATGGCGAAGTCGGGCTGGTTTGAAACTGCCAACCGTGGCAGCTTGTTCCTTGATGAAGTGGGCGATTTACCGATTGGTTTACAGGTGAAATTGCTGCGGGTGCTGCAAGAACGGGAGGTTGTTAAAGTAGGCTCCCGGCAACCAGTGCCGGTCGACGTGCGGATTATTGCCGCAACCAACGTTAATTTAGAAGAGGCGGTAGCAGCGTCCCATTTTCGGGCCGATTTATATTACCGGTTTAATGTCGCCACTATTCATCTTGCACCTCTAAGAGAACGGCCTGGGGATATATTGCCGCTGGCCAGACATTTTCTTACCATCTACGGCGAGCGCTTAGGTTACGGTGAAGTTAAGCTATCACCGGCCACTGAATTAACCTTATTAAATTATGATTGGCCGGGCAATATTCGCGAATTAGAAAATGCCATCCACCGCGCGCTACTGGTATGTCCTGGTAATCGCTTGCGACCAGAAGATTTTAAGTTGTCATCAAGCTTTCGGCATGTAGAAACGGGCCACTCGGTATCAACCAACACTTTAGAAACCGCATTGTTAAGGCTATGCGAGCAAGCACCGCCTAAGCTGTTTGAGATTATTGAAGAAACCGTAATCCGCACCACCTTTGAATTTTGTGAAGAAAACCAGGTGCAGACGGCCAAGTTGCTGGATATTAGTCGCAATGTGCTTAGACACAAGCTGGAGATTTACGGCATGTTACCTAATGGTCAAAGGAAAGTGCTTGCCGATAAAGAGGAGTTTCGCGTCAGTCGTCGGGCTTAGCTGCTTGCTTAACCGATCAAATAAAAACAGCTCGGGCTGTTTTTATTTGTTTAAATCCTTGTAACTATTCAGCCTTTAAACTGAGTAAGGCTATGCGTTTATTGTGTAGGGTGGATAAGTAACGCGCATCCACCGCATTTGCCGGATGCACTAGCGCTTATCCAGCCTACGCATGACGGTTCGATCAAGAGACTGAATAGTTACAAATCCTTAAACTTAGCTGATATAAAACTGCCGCATCATGTCCATGCCTTCGTGTTCGAGATTATGGCAGTGGTAAAGAAATAAGCCTTTGTAATCTTGAAACGGTTTAACGATTTCAACTTCTTCGCCCGGCATGACCAGCACCGTATCTTTCCAGCCGCTGTCGATAAAACCATCTTTAACGGTTTCATAGCCCGGCGAACCCATGCCGGAGATTTTTCTGGATAGAATCTGGTATTGCTGGCCGTGTAAATGTATTGGATGGGCCATGCTCATCATCATACCGCCACCCATGCCGCCCATCATTCCGCCGGATTTGCTCTCGGCGTTGTCGCCGTGCTCCATTTTTTGTTCCCCGCCGTGGGCATGGAAAATTTTGATCTTTTTAATCGATCCTAATTTTACTTTTTCAATGTCCATTACTTCGTCCATCGAAAACGGTTTGGTATTCAAGCGCATTGCCATGGGGCCTTCAGAAATAGCAATGGGAATCGGTTGACCGGCATTGTCGGTGTCGGCTGCGGTCAGGCGTTGAAAAGTAACTAATTTTGTCGGCAGCTTAGGTGAATCTGAGACTTTTTCAGTGACCTTAAAAGTGGCAAGCACAAACTTAGCGCCTTGGGCCAGACCATTCATCATGCCCATGCCACCACCTTGCATACCGCCGCCGTGCATGCCTCCCATGCCCATTCCTTGATGTTCGCCCGCTTCCGTTTTGTTACCGCCGCCATGCTGCATGCCGCCCATCATGCCCATGCCGCGATGTTGCTCGCTGCCAGCCTCGGAATGTTTGCCGCCCTTATGCATTTTCTCGTACATGGCGGGCATGGTGCCGGAATGCGGCAAGCTGAACATGACCAGTTTTGAACCCACTTCGCGGCCGGTAAAATCCAGCCACAAATCCACTCGTTCACCCGGTGCCAGCATGATGTAAGGCCGTGTTTCCGGTTTTTCCAGCAAACAGGCGTCGGTGCCGATGGCGGTTAATGGCGTACCGTCTTCCCAACCTAATTTATAAATTCTGGAGCTGGAGCCGTTCAATGCACGAAACCGATATGCGCGGGTTTTTACTGCAAATTCGGCATCTTTTTTACCGTTTACTAAGATGGTGTCGCCCAAAAACCCCATCATTTTGCCCATCATCATGCCGTTCAGATATTGCAGCTGATTGTTGTCGTCAAATGTTCGATCTTGAATGGCGAATGGCACGTCGTATTCGCCTCGCGGTAAATCCAAGGCTTTTTCTTCGTCATCGGACACAGTAATCAAGCCTGCCAAGCCTCGGTAAACTTGCTCGGCAGTTAAATGGTGGGCATGAGAGTGATAAAAACTGGTACCGGCGCGGTTAAGTACTTCAAATTCGTAAACAAATTTTTCGCCCGGCTCAACGCTGTACATAGGATGCCCGTCGCTGCTTTGCGGTACGTGCAGCCCATGCCAGTGAATAATATGCGGTTCGGTCAGTTCATTATTAAAAAACACCCTGACTTTTTGGCCTTTGACAAAATGTACAATCGGGCCCAAGTGCGTGTCGTGCAGTTGCGTCAAGGTCTCTTTAGGACCTTTTAGCAGCTTGGCAAAATACTTTTGTACCTTGGTTTTTTTGCCTTCATCAAAGATGGAGATAAATGCATCTTGAGCGGTAAACTCAAGCTCGACATCGGCGTTAAATCCCGGTGTCGGGCTGGTTTTAATTTGGCTGGATTCGGCCAACAGCACGCCGGGAAACGCGGCAAGCGTGGCACCAAACAGGGAATACTGCAAAAACTGACGTCTATCGACGTTTTTTGGGGTTGTCATAGCGGCCTTCCTCTTTATAGTTATAATAATTCGTAACTACTCAGTCTTTTGATCGAGCGGTCATGCGTAGGCTGGATAAGCGCTAGCGCATCCGGCAATTGCGGTGGATGCGCGTTGCTTATCCACCCTACACAATAAACGCATAGCCTCACTCAGATTAATGACTGAATAGTTACAATAATTCTAAGATTAGCTTTCGCTAATGCTTGAGAAATTACGCCTCCCCACCCCTTTTTTCAACCACCTATTTTGCTCTTGAATTAAGCGATTCTTTCTAGCTGTAAAAAACTATAACTAAATGCCACCTGAGGATCGTTATCAATATCTTCGCGATTTAATTCCTGCCATTCATCTTGGTTGATTTCAGGAAAAAAAGTGTCACCCTCAAAAGCCGCATTAATTTGCGTTAAGTAAAGCCGGTCGGCACGCGGTAATAACGCGTCATAAAGTGCCGAGCCGCCAATCACAAAAATCTCGTCGGCCTGCTGACAAGCGCTAGCCAATGCGCTATCAAGATCATTAACGACAATACAGCCCGCTTGGCTGTAATCAGGATTGCGACTGATGATGATGTTGGTGCGGCTTGGTAAAGGCCTGCCGATAGATTCAAAGGTTTTTCGGCCCATTACAATCGGCTTGCCTATAGTGATGCTTTTAAACTTTTTAAGATCAGCGGATAAATGCCAGGGCATCTGGTTGTTTAAGCCGATCACCCGATTGCTCGCCATCGCGACGATAAGAGATATTTTCATTTTACTGATGGATTTGCTTTGTTATTCTGGGATAACGTTAACTTAAGGAATCTTGTCGAAAAGTTGATTCCGATCATGGTTCGACAGGCTCACCACGAACGCAATCAACGCAAACCGTTCGTCCTGAGCTTGTCGAAGGATTTAATAAAAGACACGCATCATACTATGAAAATACTGCTAGTTTTCACCGGTGGCACTATCGGCTCCATCGTATCGGAAGGCGCTATCGACACCTCCGGTAATGCGCCGTTCAAATTACTGCATTTGTTTGAGCAGCATTTTCCCGAGCACCAACAATTGCATTTCGATACGTTGCAGCCATTGCAAATACTCAGTGAAAATCTCGCACCGACGGCATGGACGACCATTATTAACGCCATTGAGAAAGCCGACCCAAGTCAGTATGACGGCATTATCATCACCCACGGCACCGATACCTTGGCTTATAGCGCTGCGGCGGTAAGTTTTTATTTCCACGCCCTGAAATTGCCGATTCTGTTGGTATCCAGCAATTACCCGCTGGATGATGAGCGCGCTAACGGCTTGGAAAACTTTATTTGTGCGGTTGAGTTTATTCGCCAACAAATCGCTACCGGCGTTTATGTCCCGTATCGCAACCCACAACAACTCATGCAGGTACACCAAGGCACGCGGCTGACGTGTTCGTTACAATTAAGTGGGGATTTTTATAGTGTGCAGGGCAATAGCGCCATGCAGTTTGAGCAGGGCGAGTTTGTAAATCTTACGCCGTCTCGACTTCGCGCACGGCAAGCCGCTAACCTGGCTGGATTGAACCCTGCCGCGGTGAAGCCTAATTTTTCCGACCAAATTTTAATGATAAAACCGTATCCCGGTTTGGATTATCGGCACGTCAATTTGAGTCAAACTGACGCGGTGTTACACGATCTGTATCACTCCGGCACCGCCTGCGCATCCGTGCAATGGGGTGAGCAACATTCGCTGATTGAATTCATCAAACGCTGTAAGGCGGAAAATGTCGCTATTTATCTGGCTCCAGCCATTCACTCGCCCGATGCCTATCAAAGCACCTTGGCGTTGCTAGAACAAGGCGCGGAAATGATTTGGAACATGTCTATTGAAGCCGCCTATGTAAAACTAGCGCTGGCGTACGGTAATTTTACTGACCAGCAACAAATCTTGGCTTTTATGGAAAATGATATTGCTGATGAGCATATCGGCTGAGGGGAATCCGTAACTACCTTGGCTTGCTACTCAATTTTCAACGCAATAAAAAACCCGGCGCATCAGTTCGTGACGCGCCGGGTTTTTTAAGACTAACTTGTTTGTTGTTATGCAGCCATTTTGCGACGACGCAGGCCAACAAAACCTGCTAACGCACTGCCGAATAACCAAGCTGCGCCAGGTACTGGCACGGGTGAAGCAGTGATATTAGCAACATAGCTTTGAGAACCTACTGGTGAACCGGTAGGGCCATTGCCACCAATCCATAAGCTGTAATGTCCAGCAGCCAAACCGGTAAATAAATAGGAAGCTACACCGCCAGCGATCGTAGTTGATGCATGCCCTAAATAAGTCAGGCCAGTCGCTCCTAATGTTGTTGGTGCATTGGGATTTTGGTTCCACGAGCCATGCTTGTTACCTGTGGCAGTATCCGCCCAACCACTGAATAGAGTAAAGCCAGGAGTAAAAGTAGAACTCTGAGATGCATCAGCTGCCACTTGAATTAACAGGTTGCCAGTTGTATGCAAGTCGATCAAACCAAAATCAAGTGCATTACCCCAGCTGCGAGTAGGGTTCCATCTGTTTGCTACTGTTTCAACCGCATAGCTGCTGGCGGCGCCTTCTTCTATAGCGTTGGCTTTAGAAACCTCGTAAGTCGCATTAGGATTAATATCGTTATGGACATTTGCTACCCAAGTTACTGGCAATTTTCCGTCATAACTTGGTGCGCCACCAGTCCATGGACCTACTGCGTTGTTATTAGCAGTTGAAGCGCCTGTGTTATAAGACACATGTGCTTCTGCAGCAGTTGCACTCATCATTAAGGCAGTTACCGCGCCTGCAATAGCCAATTTTCTAAATTGAGTCATCGTTTTAGTTCCTAGTTGTTGTTATGTTGATTAAGCGCATTCTTGTGTTTGAGGAATGCGCTCATAGCCCCCCAATATTGAGAGGACAACCCGGCTATCTTGTTAGGATCAAGATCCGTGGCTTTCCGAGCCCGCCTCGCGACGGGGGTGGCTTAAGAGCTTAAGCTCTTAACATTCCCTGACAGCTAGCTCTTTCCTGAGGTAAGGGAATATTGAATGCATTCCCAAATTGTCTGCTTAGTAATAAAGCACGACTTGTGCCAACGGTTCGTCATTGAAAAATATATTCAATAATTACAATGGTTTATATCAATTGGTTGGCATTGGTTTTTTGAGGGGTTCCTTCTGAATCTTCAAATAGCGCGTGATATGTCCTTTTTATTGCGTTAAATAACACAGTTTAATTTACCAAAGTCGGGCATAAGAGCGCGTCGCTCCATGAGCGTCACTGGGAATGCGGGCAAAGAAAGTGTACGAGAGGACGGTATACATGGCGCAGCTGATGAACGCCAGACGGCAAGTTTCGAGCGGTTCAATCAGGAAGAATTAACCATTCAGATTATGTTCAGTCGTTTGCTTTACGCTCAGCTTTCACGCTAGGGCTTAACGCTAATTGACGAGAATCTTCGCTTCTCTGGGTAGGGGATAAATAAGGTCATGCCAATTATCTAAAGCATTGCTTCATACGTAGCCATTGTTAGTAGGAGTGAAAAAATGCATCACCTTATCCAAACGCTTTTTCAGTACCGACTGCCGTTATTATTAGCTCTGACGCTTCTGCTAATTATCGGCTGTAGCGCCTCGCCCAGCCGCGGTGCCAGTAAAATGGTCGATTTTCGTCAGCGTGATTTAGCCAAAATCAGCATCGAACATACCCCGTCAACCGCGGTCGTATCCCAGCCAATCCAGAATAACTACGCCTTGCTGTTGCTGGAAAATGCTATTCAATTACAGTTGGCCGACGAAAATAGACTGCAAACCGACGATGCGATTCATTCGCTTAGGTTACAACTGAAGATTTTGTCTTATCAAGACAATGTGTTGCTCGCACAGGGCAAGCTTTATGATGACGACGAGTATTTGGTCTACAGCCAGGTTAAGCGACGTTTTGCAGCCAATGAGAATTGGGAAGAAGTGATGGAATTAGTCGCTGAGCAAATGCTTGATGAGCTGATGCTTAAAATGCGCGACCTGCAACAGTCTGCAATTACCGAAGCCCCCACCAGATATTTTGCTTACAGCAGCAATTATTACAATATCTACAATAATCCTAGGCCCCGGATTTACAACACGATTACGTATAGCAATAACCCAGTCTACAGCGATCCGTATTACAACAACTGGGGCTGGTGGCGTCGTCATCGGAATGAACATGACGTGCGCCGTGACAGCCATCAACATAAACCTCATGATGAAAAGCATCAAGATCATTACCCGGAGAATCATCCTAGACGTCATTGGGTAGATAATGATCCAAGTAGTAATCCGCCATTACTAGGCCCAAGTGGGAGGCCAAGACATGGCTCAAAGCCGGACCTAAGGCCCGCTCCAACTACATTGACTAACACCGCTACAGAAGCAGCTGTCAAGCCGATCACTGCGCCTAGTAACGGACCGATAGTCACGCCACCCGTTACAGAACCGCCAGCTGCTGGGAGCACACCTGCTAATCAAGGTATTAATAGCAATACAGGAATATCCACCCCGCCTGTTGAGACCTCTGGCATGCCGACTACGCCTGCCACATTGCCTAGCAACAGCTTCGAGGTCAATCCAGTGCTTGATTCCTCTCCCGTTCAGGTAATTTCGCCAACAAATGGCGACACCACTTCCAACAACCCAACTACAGGCAGCAGTGCAGGCTTACCTCCCAAACCAATTATTGATAGTAATACAGGAATTGTCATCCCGCCCATTGGAACAAGCGTTGACACCGGTATAACGCCAATCTCAGGCCCTATTAACGAACCAACAACCGTGCCTAGCTTGGATTCGAATTCGGGTTTGAACGTGCCAACACCAGCGGAACCAAATCTTGGCACACCGCCAAATCTAAGTACTGAGACCAACGCTATCGACCAAGGCATTACACCTACCACTTCAGGAACAAGCTATGACAACGGTTCAAATTCAGTGCCAAGTAGTTCAACCGGTACGGGCTTAGGAATAGGCTCTAGCGGCTCCATAACAATGCCAAGTAGCGACATCGAGTCAGGCAGCACCGGCACAAGTAGCTCAGTATCAATACCTGATTCCAGCCCAAGCTACAACTCGGGTTCCAGTGTCGGTAGTTCCAGCATGGATAGCAGTCCCAGCTACAGTTCTGGATCAAGTTCGAGTAGCTCAAATTCTGATTCCAGCTCAAGCTATAGCTCGGGTTCCAGTGTAGGCAGTTCCAGTATGGATAGCAGCCCCAGCTATAGTTCTGGATCAAGTTCGAGTAGTTCCAGTTCAAGCGCTCCTGAGCCAGCGCCGCCGTCCCCTCCACCGGCACCGGCCCCAGAACCTGCTCCGCCTCCACCGCCCAAAAGTGCGCCGCCAGCATCTGACAATACCGCGACTCCGCCCAGTCCATAATCGTTAGCACTACCGGGTAATTGTGGGTTGCCTTAATCTCAGCCCACAATGACCTAATCCTTTGACAGACAAGACCTAACGCGAATAATATGCTGGAAATTAATATGTATCTATTAAGGAGAAATAGCTGTGGGTCTTATCTACAAAAATGAAAAACGACTGTTCACCATTTTGCTGCTCATCTCACTAGCGATTTGGGGTGGCCTCATTGTCGGGACATCCGGAATTGTATTGGTTTATATCGCCAGTTTTCTTATCTTTTACCTGTTCGCGCAAGCCGGGTTTATCTCTTACCTAAAAGGCACCGCGGTTGAAATCACCCCGGAGCAATTCCCGGATTTGCATAAACAGATCACTGAATCCAGTCAAAAATTGCAGTTACCAAAAGCACCCGAAGCCTACTTGTTACATGCCGATGGGGCCTTTAACGCGATGGCAACCCGCTTTCTCGGCAGGAATTTTATTGTGTTATTTTCCGATGTCGTCGATGCGCTTGAAGCCCATCCTGATGCCTTAAATTTTTATATCGGTCATGAAATCGGTCACATCAAACGCAACCATTTGTTATGGGGACCGGTGGTCGCGCCCGCAGCCATTATGCCGTTGCTTGGTGCCGCGTATTCCCGATCAAGAGAATACACTTGCGACCGGCATGGTTTGGCTGCCTGTCACGATCCGGCCAGTGCCACGCTGGGACTTGCAGCGCTAGCCGCCGGCGGCAATCGTTGGCGCACAGTCAATATTGATCGTTATGTATTGCAGGCGCGAGATTCATCCGGATTTTGGATGTCCTTGCACGAATTGATTAGCGACTATCCCTGGCTAACCAAACGCGTCGCCGCCGTGCAAACCTTGGCAAAAGGCAATGAACCAAAGCAACCCGGTCGACACCCTATCGCTTGGCTGTTAGCGCTATTTGTCCCGCGCTTGGGTGTTGGCGGCGGGGCTGGGTCGGGGATAGTTACCATTGCAGTCATTGGCATACTGGCCGCCATAGCGATTCCGGCATATCAAGAATACCAAGTTCGCGGCCAATTAAGCCAAGCGGTATCAGAGGCGCGTGTGGCGGCAAACGCAGTTACCACCTATTACCAAACCAATAAATCCCTTCCGCAAACTCTTGAGCAAGCCGGATATGCGCCGCTATATATCCCGCAAGGCGTTCAACCCATTAGCCTAGATGCCAATACTGGCATTGTTAAGCTTACTATCGACATACCCGCGCATCTTGGCAAAACGATTGAACTGGTGCCATCTATCGACGATAACAAACAAATTGTTTGGAGTTGCGGCAGCAGCAATTTGGATAGCAAACTTTTGCCGGTGGATTGTCGAGATTAATGTGTGGCTAAGTTTAATCAAACGCTAACCGCTTAAAAGGATCATAAAATGAGTATGCTTTTTGAACTGCGCCGAGTGCCATTGGCAGAATTAGAATCCCTATACCAAGATCCTAGTGATATTTTCTTTTATCTCAATGGTAGCGAACCCTACGAGCCTCCAAAAAGTTTTTTTAAACGAATATTCGGGCCAAAAACACCGCCCAAGCAAAAGCGGGAATGGACGCCGCCACCTGACGACATGCGCATGGACTTGGAGACAAACTGGCACGTTCTCCACTATGTTCTTTGCCGGGAATCATGGGAAGGGCCGTTGCCACAAGCAACATTATTGAATGGCGGCACTCAGCTCGGCACCGTAGATGTTGGCTATGGCCCAGCAAGGGGGCTAAATCCAAAGGAAGTAGAAGATTTTCTAATTTATCTTAATTCCTTGAAAAAAGACCAATATGCATCTGACATCACCGGGGAAGATTTTGAAGAAAATGAGATATACGGCGGTTACGCAGGATGGAATAACGACGACACTGATAAATTATGGACATACATTGAAGAACTAAAAACGTTTTTGACCAAAGCCAAGATGGAAAACAATGGCGTCATTTTATACATATACTGACAAACTCATGGTGATGGGTCGCTATTGCCTCCGAGCATTAGCTTCAAGCCAAGTGTTGCATTAATGTATTGGTTTGTAATGCATGCAAATGGTCATCACGGCTATCCCCAACCTGAGGATACATGGGAGATTGACTGTTTTAAGTCAGCATGTATGCGTTGCGGATTGCGAGGCAATCAATCGACACCATTGCGCATCCGTCAACCAAAAGCACCACACTCCCATGTTATACAACTCAATTGGCTGTTTGATGTATTTTTATTTAGGCTATGTCACTGTTAGCTAGTGGTTTACACTCTTGTAATAGAAATCAATGAGATAAGGAGGCAAAATGAAAGCCGACGAATTCAAAGTATTTGATGAAGCTCTTGAAAATCTAACGCCGCACCAAAGAGGGCTAGTGACGGCACACTTGCACAAACTCGGACATGTCCAATCG
>JAUYMX010000014.1 GCA_030699345.1 Methylococcaceae bacterium | reverse complement strand
TGTTAGATGGCTTATTCCAAATCTGCTAATGACAGAATCATAAAAAAACCAGTACAATACAACGCGTCAGAAACCAGCTGTTGAGTTAACGAGGTTCCTAAATGTTAGGTGGTCCGGTTATCAATGTTGTGTGGTTCTGTGTTAACCGTAAGTTTTTATTTAGGAGTTCTTAAAATGGCAACAGGCACTGTAAAGTGGTTTAACAACACAAAAGGTTTTGGTTTTATTGCACCTGCAGAAGGCGGCGAAGATGTATTCGTTCACCATTCTGTTATTCAAGGTGACGGATTTAAAACATTGACTGAAGGTCAAACTGTCAGCTTTGATGTTGAAAATGGTCCAAAAGGCTTAACAGCTACTAATGTTCGCCCTAAATAAGCGATAAAAGCCAGACTAAAAAAGGCCCTGATGAGCAATCATCAGGGCCTTTTTTGTGGTTATTGCTTTGGCAACCGTCTACTTTAAAGGTCTGCCTTTGCCGTCTTTGTCGATATTGCCGGTAAAAATCAACAGCGCATCAATAAAGCCCCACACAGCGCCAAAACCCATGGTTGCAGCAGTTAGCGCAAGCTGGGCAATCGCCATCTTATAAAAACCTAAGTAAAGCCTGTGAGCACCCGAAAATCCTAGTAATAATGCCAAGATACCGGCGATATTTTTAGATTTAACTGCTTTCGGCGGCTCCAAATAAGCACCAACCAACCTGATTTTGACAGCTTGATTGTCCTCATTGACATCAAAATAAACTGCGTCGCCTTCATCGGGTGGCACGCCGGTTTCCCAGTCTTGGATAACAAAATCAAACAGCAATCCCTCACTTATTATTACCCCAGCGAGTGACTCCGGATCATAGCTTTGGACTTCTCCAATCATATTTATCTACCTGTAATTATTATTTTTATTGCCAGTTATCATGCGTCTTTAATGCGTACTGCCAGTACATCGCACTTGGCATGATGTAGTACGCCATTTGCAGTGGAGCCCAGCAACAACGCCAAACCATGCCGACCATGTGAACCAACAATAATCAAATCCACATTATTTTCTTCGGCAATTCTGATAATTTCCAATTTAGGGCTGCCCATCTCCAGCCATTGATTTGCCTCTGGAATGGCTAATTTATCGGCAAGATGCGCTAAACGCTTTTTGGCAGCAGCCATTAGCTCGGCAGGCAAATCAAGATCAAAAGGAATAGTCGATCCGTATGCCGCATCGGTGATCAACAAGTTATCCATCACATGGACGACGCTCAATTTAGCCTGATATTTATCCGCCAAATCCTTAGCTCGCTCGGTAACCGCACCGCCATTTTCAGAAAAATCGGCGGCCAATAAAATGTGTTTGTAGGTTTCCATGTTAACTCCTATTGATTAACGACTATTTCAGGAAACAACAATGCCATCACCTG
>JAUYMX010000012.1 GCA_030699345.1 Methylococcaceae bacterium | reverse complement strand
TAACTAAGTAATCTTTGTAACAGGAAAATAAAAAGGGCGACTTAATAGCCGCCCTTTAACGAACTAGATTTTACTTGCCTGGTCCATAAATTTGATCAAACACACCACCATCAGCGAAATGCTTTTTCTGAACTTCATTCCAGCCGCCTAATTGATCAATTTTAAACAGTTCCAATTTTGGGAATTGTTTGTCGAATTTTGCAGCGACTTCAGAATCAGATGGACGATAGTAATTTTTGCCGATAATTTCTTGGCCTTCTTTACTGTACAAATACTTTAGGTACTCAGTCGCCACTTCTACTGTGCCGTGTTTGCGGGCAACATCTTCTACAACAGTGACAGGTGGCTCGGTTAATACGCTGAATGAAGGAGTAACAACTTCATACTTGTCGGCGCCAAACTCTTTCAGCACTAAATAAGCTTCGTTTTCCCAAGTGATTAACACGTCGCCAATTTCGCGTTCAGCAAAAGTAGTCGTGGAACCGCGCGCGCCGGTGTCGAGCACGGCCGTGTTTTTAAATAACTTGCTGACAAACTCTTGCGCGGCTTGTTCACTGTTGCCGTTATGCTTTAACGCATAAGCCCAAGCGGCTACATAGTTCCAACGAGCGCCGCCGGAAGTTTTTGGGTTTGGGGTAATGACGCTGACGCCCGGTTTAACCAAATCATTCCAGTCTTTAATACCCTGCGGATTGCCCTTACGTACCACATAAACAATGGTTGATGTGTAAGGCGAGCTGTTATTAGGTAATTGGCTTTGCCAATCTTCCGGGATCAATTTACGTTTTTGATACAGTTGATCGATGTCGAACGCAATTGCTAAGGTCACCACATCAGCTTCAAGGCCATCTAACACCGCACGTGCTTGTTTGCCACCGCCGCCATGGGATTGGTTGATGGTGACGTTATCGCCGGTTTTGGCTTTCCAATATTTAGAGAACGCCTCGTTGTATTCTTTATAAAATTCACGAGTCGGATCGTAAGACACATTGAGCAGCTTAATATCAGCGGCATTGACTGCGGGTGCAACGGTTAGGGCAGCGAATACCCCTGCAACGAGAAGTTGGCGCAATTTTATTTTCATATAGTAAAGCTCCTTAAATTAAACACAGTTAAATCAATAATTAAGAATTAAACATAGATTGCCGTTATATTCAGCTTTTCTATGTACCCAGTCAGAAATTACGCAGACATCATTTTTTGGGTTTACCATCGCCAAACGCATTAAGCGACACTTCGAAGTAGAAGAAGTTGCTAGGGTCGGTAGTAAAAGGCCCTATATTTGCTTTGGCTTGAGAGGTAGTAAAGTCACCCGGAGTAAAGCGCGCGTAGCTCAAGCTCCAATCGACATAAGGATTAAGTTTATGTTGCATCCTAATGTCAAATTCCTGTCCCAAGAAGCTACCGCTTCTGCCTGTTGTGTCGCGCAGACCGGCACGATTCCAGCCGCCGGTTTCGCTTTCTTGCCAGTAGGCGTTGTAACCGGTATCGATGCGAACATCCTTATACGGAGTAAATTCCAGTCTGGCTTTGGGCGCGTGAATATTGTCCCAAGAAAAATAATCGTTGCGTGACCAAGGTTGGTTGAAGCCGTAAAAGGCATCAAAGCGTTGATTGATGTTATCCCTAGAGCTTTTGTCGCCGGTGCCGAAGCCATAATATGCGCTGGCTCTGGGCTTCCAATCATGATTGAAAGTGAAACCAAGTTCTAGCGAATAAGCTAGAGCATCATGCTGACGAAGTGTCTGATTAGTGCCTGAGAGCGAGCCGGAACGGCCAAATTGTTTGTTGATATCGGTATCAAAGTCAAAGCCGCTGTCAGAAATTAGGCCGTAAACTCTAAGCCCTGGCGCGTAAATGTCTATGTCAGGTTTGCGATTAGCCGATACCTTGTTGGTAGGGTCGCCATTTTGTTTGCGACCTAGGAAATAAGGTTGAATTGTAACGAATTTGGACCATTCTTTTATGCTGAGTACGCCGCCATATATCCAGGTGTCTTCATCGGGTTGGTCGAATTTATATTTATCCCGTTCAACTGGTTGTAGTGCGAAAGTATCTAAATCCCAGTTATTTTGCTTTTTACCGAAACGGACACGGAAACCTTCGAAATTGTTGGTTGTGTTTCGAAACTGGTTGTTACCAATTAAGCGTCTATCGAGCAGCTCTAAAGCTTGGCGTCCGGCGCGAATACTCAATGGCCGGTCCTTGCCTAAGGCGTTGTCAAAATATAACTCAGCATAGCCTTGAATCAGCTCGAATTCGTTCACGTCAGCCTGAGTCGTTTCATACAGGCCGTTGTAACTGCGTGCATCTTCAAGTTCCACGGCAAAACGTAAAGGGTCCAGGATGTCTTTTATTCCAACATAAGCACGAGTTCGCAGCAGCCACAAATTATCTGGATCGCCTCTAAATTTAGTAACTGAATTTCCTGAAGAAGTATCTATCCATGGCCGATAGTCATTTTCGCGGTACTCGTAACGCGTTCTAAAATCCAAACCGACATCCAGCCATTTAATATCACGAAATTGCTCAAATTGGGTTTTGCTGAGATTTCTTACGTATGCTGGGGGATCAGTATCCGGTTCAACTCGATAACCTTTTGTTTTAGCATAGTAGTCATCAGAGATGCCCAAAACGGGATAGCCTAGCGCTGCCAAATGCATGACTGTTGCCAGTGTTTTGTAGCGGGTTTTTTTCATGAATAAATCCTAATTTTGTGCTTACTTCCGGTGGTCCGGTCAGGCATTTTTAGTGCACTGAAATTTGGTTTTTTAACGGAACACCGCAGTAATGGTTACTTACTTGATGTTGCTTTGGTATCGAAACGCAGTTTTTCTTTACGTTCGATTTGCACCACCCGGTTTTCGTGAACAATAATTTCAATCGAACATAATTTGATTTCTTGCAGAATGTTAGCGATGGTATTGGCTATTTCTGCTTTCAATCGGTCATCAGTGTGATTTCTTGGGTTTGTCACTCTAAAAAACTCCTTCTGAGAATTGGCATCGCAAAACAACTATTGCTTACCAGGTGTCATGGTAAAGATAATTGAATCTTCAATAAAATGACTATTTTAGAGTTGGGTATCTTTTATTTAGATATTTGCGGTATTCGATCATTGTTAAATCAACAATGGTGTAATGCCTTTCAGCCGGTTTCCGCTTATGATATGAACGTTTTTTTGCCCCTTTTAAGCTGTGAATTAAATGAAATACAAAACATTGACACTGTTGTTACTCAGCGCGGTTGTAGTTGGTTGCGGCCAGCCCGGCCCGCTGTATTTGCCTGATAAAAATGCGCCTGCAAAAGTAGAGCCTCCTGCTAAATCTGAACCGCAAAAAAATCAATAACATGTATTATTTTAATTACCGCGACAACGAGCTTTTTGCCGAAGATGTTGCCGTGCAAGACATCGTTTATAAATTTGGCAGTCCTTGCTATATCTACTCCCGAGCCACTCTTACAAGGCATTGGCAGGCATTTGATCAAGCCTTTGGCACGCATCCACATTTAATTTGCTACGCAGTAAAAGCGAATTCCAATATCGCCATTCTTAATGTGCTGGCGCGGTTGGGGTCGGGTTTTGATATTGTGTCGTTGGGTGAGTTGGAGCGTGTGCTGGCGGCTGGCGGCGATGCTAAGAAAATCGTGTTTTCCGGCGTTGGTAAACGTGAAGATGAATTGCTGGCAGCGTTAAAGCTTGGTATTCGTTGCTTTAATGTTGAAGTGAGCGGTGAGCTGGATAGGCTAAATCTCTTAGCCGAACAGCTGGGCGTGATTGCGCCGGTGTCGTTCCGGGTTAACCCGGATGTCGATGCCAAAACGCATCCGTATATTTCTACCGGGCTAAAAGAAAATAAATTCGGCATCGATATAAATCAGGCCGTGCATGAATACCGCCGTGCGGCGGCGATGCCTAATATCAACGTGGTGGGTATCGATTGCCATATCGGCTCGCAACTCACTGAAACCCGACCATTTTTAGATGCGCTCGATAAAGTGCTGGCGCTGGTGGAAACGCTGAAAGCCGAAGGTATCCATCTGCATCATTTGGATTTGGGCGGCGGCTTAGGCATTCGTTATAAAGACGAGCAACCGCCAGAGCCCGCCGATTACATCAGCGCCGTGTTACAACGACTGGGTGATAATAATGTTGAGGTTTTGCTGGAGCCGGGCCGGGCGATTGTCGGCAATGCCGGTATTTTAGTAACGCAGGTTGAGTACCTTAAACCTACCGAAAACAAAAACTTTGCCATCGTCGATGCAGCAATGAACGACTTGGTGCGGCCTTCTCTTTACAGTGCCTGGCAGGAAGTGATCCCTGTTAATAAGCAAAGCAGCAGCGATGCCCAGCATTGGGACATCGTCGGTCCGGTCTGTGAAACCGGTGATTTTTTAGCGAAAGACCGGGAATTACAACTTGCGCAAGGCGATTTGCTGGCGATCCGCTCATCAGGCGCTTATGGTTTTAGCATGAGTTCCAACTACAATTCCAGGCCACGAGTGGCAGAGGTGATGGTCGACGGTGAGCAAGTTCACCTTATCCGCGAAAGAGAAACCATTGCCCAACTTATGACTGGCGAACATTTATTACCTTGAGCGTTAACAATCAAACACTATGATCAATTTCACCAAAATGCACGGGCTAGGCAATGACTTTATGGTTATTGACGCCATTAATCAGCAGATAGTTTTAACTCCTGAGCAAGTTCAGCGCTTATCCGATCGGCATTTTGGCGTGGGTTTCGACCAGCTGTTATTGGTAGAAAAGCCAGTTAGTGAGAATGCCGATTTCAAATATCGAATTTTTAATGCCGACGGTAGCGAAGTCGATCAATGCGGTAACGGCGCACGCTGTTTTGCCCGCTTTGTGCGCGATAAACACTTGTCTAATAAAGATGAAATTCGCGTCGACACCAATGCCGGGCAGTTATTATTGCGCTTTGACGCCGATGGCTTGATCACCGTGAATATGGGCGTGCCTCGGCATAAGCCTGCTGAAATACCGGTATTGGCTGATCAGGAAGCGCGTTTTTATACTGTTGTGGTTAATGACAAAGAAAAAGCCTTTGGCGCGGTGTCCATGGGTAATCCTCATGCGGTTATTCATGTCAATGATATAAAGACTGCGTCGGTATCTGAGGTAGGTCAGGCTTTAGAAAGCCATGCCTTTTTCCCCGAACGGGCCAATATTGGTTTTATGCAGGTGGTCGATCGGCAGCATATAAAACTACGGGTATTTGAACGCGGCGCCGCTGAAACGCTGGCTTGCGGTAGTGGTGCCTGTGCGGCAGTGGTTATCGGTATCGAGCAAAATCAGATGGATCATGATGTGACTGCTGAATTGCCAGGCGGACAATTAAAAATAAGCTGGGCTGGTCGCGGTGAACCCGTGTTGATGACCGGTCCCGCAGTTTCTGTTTTTGATGGACAAATAGAGTTATGAGCGAACAACAGTCTTTAACATCAGAACAGGTGGAGCAGTTTTTACTGCAACATC
>JAUYMX010000601.1 GCA_030699345.1 Methylococcaceae bacterium | reverse complement strand
TAAACTCAGTACCCAAAGGGCATAAATGCGAACAGAATCTTATAAATCAATCTGTTCCGTTCGTGGTGAGCAAAGTAAGCCCCCTTTCGGCGGCATGGCATTACAAAGAAACAGACGCTGTTTGAGGCGATTTTTAATTTTCTGATCCTTCATTAAAGGAGATTACTATGTTTGAACTTCGTAAAGCCAAAGACCGAGGCGTTGCTAATCTTAGCTGGCTTAACTCCCAGCATACGTTTTCTTTCGGCCATTATTACGATCCGCAGCAGCAAGGTTTTTCTGATCTACTAGTCATCAACGATGACCGGGTGCAACCCGGCATGGGCTTTGGCACCCATCCTCATGCCGATATGGAGATTTTTTCTTACGTACTTGAAGGTGCTCTGGAACACAAGGATTCAATGGGAACCGGCTCTATTATTAAGCCCGGCGACGTGCAGATGATGAGCGCCGGTACCGGCATCCGGCACAGTGAATATAACCTTTCTAAAACTGATCCCGTCCACTTCCTGCAAATTTGGATTGTGCCGGAAAAGAAACAAGTGACGCCGCGTTACCAGCAAGTCCACTTTGACGACGCGCAGAAGCGAGGCCGACTGTGCCTGATTATTTCACCTGACGGCAAACAAGGCTCACTCTCTGTCTACCAAGATGTGAACGTTTTGGCCGGTCTTTTTAATGGGACAGAATCCGCTGAACTTAACATCGGCTCAAACCGGTACGTTTATATCCATGTTGCGCGGGGCAGTTTGGCTGTTAACGGTAATCGCCTTAACGAAGGTGATGGCGCTCGCATCCGGGATGAACAGACACTAAGATTTACTGAAGGCAATAACTCAGAAGTATTGGTTTTCAATTTGCGCCCGAATGAGCTACCTAACTTAGGTCGTTAAATTCACCTTGGGGTTGAACTAATTCGTTGGCCATATAGTCACAGATGTCACCTAAACAGCATTCCGTATCTCAGCAATGTACCGTCCGACTCTGACTGGAAACTGGGCGGTATGATGAATTATCACAAACCACCCAAAGCCGTCTCTGAATTACTAATTCATTGATCGGCAGGTATCCACCTATTTGCTGACCACCAATTTTAGTAGCACGCTTAACTATTATCTTTACGCTCGATTACTTGGCTTTTCGCAGATTAATTGCGCACGGGGGTTGCTCTCGCCAAGCAAACTTTAGCTTCACGCCAACCTTCACAACGATTACGTCCTCTGAAACCTTTGAGAAGATTTATCAGGCTTTTAGATTTCGCGTAGATCATAAAAAAAACAAGAATCAGTTGTTGTTTCCAGGTAGCAATGGGTGCATAGCTGCATATCAATTTGTCGTCATATAATCCATGATCGATCATTACAACGGCTCCCCTGGCAGGAACCCGTACCTTAGCCCCCACAGGAAGACGAGGGCCAAGTACTACCGCATCCAACAGATCGCCGTCTAAGCCAATATAGGCAGAAATTGAGCCATAGTTAAACGGACAAGGGACTGGGGAGATAAAATCTAATTCTCCGGAAGATCCCCGTTTCATAAAACTACCTCGTGGTATTTCAATGGTGACTTCAACCATTGGGACATCCTGCATATTTATGGTGTTCATAGATAATGTTGCGAATATTTGTTTCGGGAATACGACCTTGAGTGAAGATTATAAGCTTGTAGTCTCATTTAACGCCTGATCAACTTAGAGAATATCGACCATATCAGAGGCTGGTTAGCACGGACTCAGAGGGTGTAAATAAATCCGTGTAACCGCTTATTTTCAAAGCCGTAAAATACGGCGCCCCCAAGGAGAGAAAATGAGCGACCTGATTAACGACCCGAACCTGATTTCAGCCATGCAAGAATTAGGGCGTGGACTCAAATCC
>JAUYMX010000581.1 GCA_030699345.1 Methylococcaceae bacterium | reverse complement strand
CCGGTTTTTATGCGTTAACCATGGACTGGTGGCTGCATTTCAAACAACTGACCACCATGGACTTTATTGAATTTCGTTATGAAGATGCCGTCACCGATTTTGAGGGTACTTACCGGCAAGTATTTGATTTTCTCGGGCTGGATTGGCACCCAGACGTCATCAATTTTCACCAAAGCGCTGCCAAAAAACACATTGTCAGCCCTAGTTTTAACCAAGTTACCCAGCCACTGTATGCAACATCCGTAGCACGATGGCAACGTTATCAATCCGAATTTACGTCCATTTCGCCGCTACTGGAGCCTTATATAAGCATATTTGGTTACAAGGCAATTAATTAAACTATGTTATTTAACACAGTTTTTTTTGCTTACTCTCGCCATATCCCTCGTTTAGTAATTAACGACTACGATATTTCAGACTGAAATCCACAAAATCACTTATCCAGACCAAAGTGGATTTCAGCATCGTCAAAATCAACTCATTCAGCCTTATAAGCATTGGCTGATCTACCTTTTTAGCAGTGGTTAAACCCTGCGTGCCCCCTTGTAAAAATCAGCAGCAACACTGTTCATAATAATTACCCATAAATAAATACAATAATGGCTTGGTAATTGCTTTAACTTTGTCGAGCAATACAAGTTTGTTTTGACGGTTTCATTTACTAGAAATTAGTAACGCAATTGTCAGCCGCTCAACCGCCACCCCCGCCGCGAGGCCGGTTCGGAAAGCCACGGGTCTTGTCATACAAGAAAGCCGGGTTGCTTCTCGCGATGAACTGACAAATTGAATGGCGCATCTTCGCCAGATTGTCACCCTTTTACGCGTTATCAATTCGATTTTAACTTGGAGTAACACCATGAAAAAAAACACTATCGCCAAAGCCGTTGCCTTGGTTCTCACCGGCTCAGCACTTTCCATGGCAGCGGCAACAGCATCTGCGTCGACTACCATGTACAACACTTTTGTAGTTGACTTGGATCCAGAAGTAGTTGCTACCGATGGTTGGACTTATGACGATGGCCCAAGCAAAGGTACTTCGACAGGCGCCACACTCAATCCATGGC
>JAUYMX010000576.1 GCA_030699345.1 Methylococcaceae bacterium | reverse complement strand
GGGGCCGGCGATGCCTAATACCGTCATTTGCGGGATAGTCGCCGCGACCGCCATAGTCTTTTTGACTGCTTGATCCGGTGTTAACACTTCAGATACCACACCTGGACGTGATTCATTGGAGCAATCGTATTTACGATTACAGTAATGACATTGGATGTTGCAAGCCGGTGCAACCGCTACATGCATACGCGCAAAGTAATGGTGAGCATCTTCTGAATAACACGGATGATTCTGTACCTTTTCCCGTATCGAATCAGGCAATGAATCCATTTGGTTATCGGTGGTACCGCAGGAACTCGCGGCGCAGCCGCCTTTTTTTTCCTCTGCATGGGCAGGGGCATCATTCAATACTGGCAATTGCATCGTCTTGACCTCGGTTGTGTGTTGACTTGAAAAAGTAAATGCACAGGCCATGCCAATGATGGGTATTTATTTTATGTTATTGATTTATATTATTATTTTATCTTGTGGATGACAGGATTGTTGCAAAGGCAACAGTCATGTTTTTGGGTTTTGTAATGAAGGGGACAATGAGTTGATAGAAAATGGTAATGCAGTCATGTAGGCCGGAATAAGCCAGTTTGAGCGCGAGCGAAAACTGGTGTTTCCGGCACACCACCGACCGAATTTGCCGGAAACGCCCACCCTGCGCTATGCTTGAGTGGTCTTATTCCGGCCTACATTTACATCAGGCATATCAATTTTTGAGTACTTTTTATGAGCAACTATCGACGCTTGTATATTGCCGGTGGGACGTATTTCTTTACCTTGGTAACTTACCGTCGCCAACCGATTTTTGCCGACTATGGGCAGGTTGAACAACTGCGGCAGTCTTTTCGAGAGGTGAAGGCCAAACGTTCCTTTGACATATTAGCCGCGGTGGTGTTGCCAGATCATTTACATTGCTTGTGGCGGCTGCCTGAAGGCGATACCGATTTTTCTACACGATGGCAAATGGTGAAAACGGGGTTGCCGAGGCGTATCCCCGCGATAATCAAAAAAAACGGCGCAAAAGCTGTTTGGCAACCGCGCTTTTATGAACATTGCATCCGCGACGAAAGCGACTTTCATAAACATTTGGACTACATCCATTACAACCCGGTCAAACATGGTTTGGTTTCTTCGCCAGGCGAATGGCCGCATAGTTCTTTTGTACGATTCGTAGCACTTGGTTGGTATGAAATTAGTTGGGGCGATGCTGTGCCTGCAGATGTTGAAGATATGCAACACGAGTAGATTCAATGCCGGAAACAACCACCCTTCGCTGCGCTTGGGCGGCTTTATTCCGGCCTACATGCTCATAGTCTTCAACTTACATCATGATACCAATCCAATAGCTCTTCGCCGCCCCAGTTTTCAGCATCTGCCGGAATGGTTTCATCCGTTTGGTATACCGTCATTTGCCCGGGTTTGGGTGTGGAGACTAACAAACTTTCGGCATATTCAACGGAACAGCCTTGTTGGCCTGTTGCATCTTTCAACCATTCTGCAGCCATGGCGATGGCTTCTTGTTTGGTTTCGCCAAAGCCGAAAACGGCGTTGTCGTGTTGCACGTATAAAATAGTCATTGTTGCTCCTAACTTTGCAGGGAGTCTCTTATCAAGTTGATCCCATTCATGGTTCGATAAACTCACCACGAACGGGATCAACAAAAGCCGTTCGTCCTGAGCCTGTCGAAGGATTTAATTAGATTTGTTTCATGGTGATGTCCAGCGTCAAAATGCGATAAGCGATTTGCCTTGGTGTCATATTTAACAGGCGCGCGGCTTTGGCTTGTACCCAGCCGCTTTGTTCCAATGCGGCAATGACTCGTTCGCGGTCATCCATGTCAGCATCATTAAAATCTACGGCAACCGATTTTTGCTGGTGATGACTGAAGCCGCCCGTGCCTATTTCATCTTCCAAGCCGGTGCTGACCATGACATCACGATCGATAATGCCGTTTTGACTCATGATGGCGGCGCGTTCCAAGCGGTTTGCCAGTTCGCGGACATTGCCGGGCCAGTTGTGTTTCATCAGTATCCGAATGGCGCTTTCTTTGATTTCCAGCGGTCGTCCGCCTTGTTGTTCGGAAATTCTGCGCAGCAAAAATTCGGACAGTTGTGGGATGTCTTCAGTTCTGTCGCGTAACGGCGGCATGATGACGGGCATGACATTAAGGCGGTAATACAAGTCTTCCCTGAATTTGCCTTCGGTGACTTCTTCTTCAAGATTGCGATTGGTTGCGGCAATGATGCGCACATTGACCTTGATGGTGTGCGTGCCGCCGACGCGTTCAAATTCACCTTCTTGCAATACACGCAGAAGTTTGGCTTGGAATGAGGCGGAAATTTCGCCGATTTCATCGAGAAACAAGGTGCCGTTATCAGCGAGTTCAAAACGACCTTTGCGTTGGCTGATGGCACCGCTAAACGCGCCTTTTTCGTGCCCGAATAATTCCGATTCTAATAAGGTATCGGGCAGGGCGGCACAATTGAGCTTTAAAAAAGGCCCGCTGGCACAGCCGGAATTAAAATGAATGGCATTGGCAACCACTTCTTTACCCGTGCCCGATTCGCCGCGAATTAATACCGTGGTATTCCACTTGGCAACCTGACGGATTAAGTCGAATACTTTTACCATGGGTGGCGAATGACCAATGATGTTCTCAAAGCTGTAGTTTTTGATTAGCGCTTGTTTAAGTTGATCGCGTTCGCTGAGCAGATTGCGCTGTTTGCGTTCGATAACCCGTAACATCTTGACGCTTTGGGCAATCAAGTTGGCAATCATTTCCATAAAGCGGGCGCGTTCACCCAGAAATTGGCTGTTGTCGGGTTGGGCGGCCAATACGCCAATGGTGTCGCCTTCTTCTATATAGATAGGCGAGCCGATAAACGGTAATTCGGGATCATATAATCCCAAGCGGCCTAAGAAACGCGGCTCTTCAGCCACTTTTTCAACGACGATGGTGCAGCCTGCGTCCAGTATCGCTCCCATCACGCCTTCGCCGGGGCTGTATATAACAGGCTGATCAAGTTTGCT
>JAUYMX010000575.1 GCA_030699345.1 Methylococcaceae bacterium | reverse complement strand
CGCAAAGCAGTAAGCCGGAAATCGCCCGTCTTGCTGATAAAATTTCCAGTGTGTTTGTCCCCGCCGTAGTGCTTATATCGGTGCTGACTTTTTTGATTTGGTTCGTTTTCGGTCCTGAGCCGTCGTTGGGCTATGCTTTTGTGACCTCAATGACTGTGCTGGTAATTGCTTGCCCCTGTGCATTAGGGTTAGCAACACCGATTTCAGTCATGGTCGCGGTGGGCCGGGCGGCACAATCCGGCATTTTGATTCGGAAAGGTGAGGCCTTGCAATCAGCGGGTAAATTGACGTGTTTGATTTTCGATAAAACCGGTACCGTTACGGAAGGCAAACCTACCGTATCAACCATTGAAGCATTAGCTGATTACGATGAAGACGCAATTCTTAAGTTTGCCGCCAGCATTGAGTCCGGCTCTGAGCATCCTTTAGCCGCTAGCGTCTTGGCTGCGGCTGAACAAAAGCAAATCAAATTGGAAAAAGTGACTCAGTTCGCGGCTGTGGCAGGGCATGGTGTGACTGCGGTGATCAATAATCAGGCGGTAGTTTTTGGTAATAAAGCGCTGATGGATGAACAAGGCATCAAATTTACCCGCTACAACAATAAGCTGGAAAAACTGTCTGCATTGGGGCAAACACCGGTGTTGCTGGCAATTGATCATAAAATTGTTGGTGTCATTGCCGTTTCCGATCCTATCAAGAAAGACTCTGCCAGCGCGGTAAAAGCGCTAAAAGACCTGGGTATCAGGATTATCATGGTGACCGGTGATAATCAAATCACCGCCCATGCCATTGCCAAACAAGCGGGTATTGACGAAGTTAGGGCGCAAGTATTACCTCAAGATAAAGCTGCCGTGGTCAAAGCACTCCAGCAAACGGGAGAAATAGTTGGCATGGTGGGGGATGGTATTAATGACGCGCCAGCGCTGGCGCAGGCAGATGTCGGTTTTGCTATCGGTACTGGCACGGATGTGGCGATTGAAAGCGCGGATGTGGTGATATTGCAAGGTTCGTTGTTAAAAGTACCCGAAGCAATCGCGTTGTCCAAAGCCACGGTTATTAATATCAAACAAAATCTGATAGGGGCCTTCTTTTACAACACCATTAGTATTCCAGTTGCCGCCGGGCTTTTGTACCCGTTATTTGGGGTGTTGCTAAATCCTATGATTGCCGGCCTTGCTATGGCTTTGTCGTCAGTGACGGTTGTCACAAACGCTAACCGCTTGCGCTGGACTAAGCTTATTTAAAAGCTTTTAAGATGGAATTTAAAACCTGCGAAGGTCGATAAACCTCGCAGGTTTTTTATAGTAAATCCTGCCACTTAGTCTGATTACGCCCAGCATCCTTGGCTTTATACATGGCATTATCAGCCCTGTGCAAAGCAGCTTCATACGCTTTATCTTGCGGACTAATCAGCGTGCCACCAATACTCACGGTAAAGTGAATCGGGCCATTGATACTATTTACACGTGTGGCTTCAATGCGTTTACGTAAACGTTCTGCGGTCGTCATCGCATTAGCAGTCGTAATGCCAGGCAATAAAATTGCAAACTCTTCACCGCCCAAACGCCCCGGTGTGTCAATGGTACGCAGTTCAGCTTTAAGAATGTCGGCAAACTGGCGCAGTACTTCATCGCCAGCGGCATGCCCATAGTTGTCGTTAATGAATTTAAAGTGATCAATATCCAGCATCAACAGTGATGATTGCAAATTGTTAAAACGCTGCACTCGCGACCATTCTTGAGACAGATCTTCCATAAACACACGGCGGTTAGGTAAGTCAGTGAGCGGATCCGTACTGGCCAGACGCTTAAGGTTTTCTTCCATTTGCCGACGCTCGGTAACATCTTTTTTGATGCCGATAAAATGGCTAATTTGGCCTTTGGTATCAAATACCGGTGCAATAGTTAATTCTTCATGATATTGACTGCCATCTTTGCGATAGTTGACGGTTTCACCGTGCCAGTGCTCGCCGGGTAAAATATGCTGCCAAATTATTTCTGATGCCGATTGCTCCGGCCCAATAGTTTTAGTCAGGGTTTCATGTTTTTGCCCGACTACTTCCTGGCTGTGGTAGCCGGTTAGTCGTGTAAATGCAGGGTTTATCCATTCAATACGGCCTTCTCGATCGGTAATGAAAATGCCATCAACTGCCGATTCAAGAGCCGCAACCAGCAAACGATTGTGGGCTTCCATATTGGCACGAAGCAACGAGTAACGGATTGCACGGGTAAGACCCTCAGAGCCGAAATCGCTTTTGATCATGTAATCGGACGCACCTGCTTCAAGTGCTGTCAGCGCAAAATCAGTGTCGCCGCTGCCGGTGAGAATAATGATGGGAATAGCACCGGCCAATTGCCTAATGCGATGCAGCGTGGCGATGCCGTCGGAATCAGGTAATGATAAATCCAGGAATAACGCATCAATTTGGCAATTGAGCAAACACTGCTGGGCTTGATTAATCGATTTTACCCAGGTGACTTCAAAGTGGGCATCACGCGCTTGTTGTAAGGTAGTTTTAACCAGTCCGGCATCACCCGGATCATCTTCCACCAGCAGTACGTGAATGAGTTTATAATGTCTCATTTTGAGCCTTTCATTTTTGATTTTGAGGCAAGCGTACCAAGGTAAACCAATAATTTTCGATGTGATGAACTGCCGCGATAAACTGGCTCATATCCAGCGGTTTGGTGATAAAGCTTGCCGCGCCCAATTGGTACGAGGCGACCACGTCGCGTTCAACGTCGGATGTCGTCAGTACAATCACAGGAATATCGTTGAATAGCGGATCGGCTTTGATTTCAGCTAAAAACTCACGGCCATTCATGCGCGGCATGTTGAAGTCCAGCAAAATTAGATCA
>JAUYMX010000562.1 GCA_030699345.1 Methylococcaceae bacterium | reverse complement strand
GCGTGGCGACGCATTATCTTTCCAACTATCTCGGTTGGCGCAGGCTGGTCGATCGCAGAAATACCGCCTTATCATCGACCGCCTTCTTGTCCGCCGTTTTGGGGATAAATTATGTTCAACAAGTAACAGTGACATAGCCATTATCTTAGACAACGCATCGATAGTAATAGTTCTGCAAAAAATACTGATGTTTTGTATTGGCCGAGAGTGTTGACGTACTTGGCTGAACTGTATTTTGCCCAAAATAATCTTGTGCAGGCAAGAGATGCTTATGAGGCGGTTGTGGCCTATGGCGATAAGGCAGATGCGGCACTCAATGTGGAATTAAGTAAAAAAGGATTAGCTTATACAAAAACGTTTGATGAACCGGAAGTGCATTACAGTCTCGGTCAAACTTATGCAGGATTAGGCAATAAGCAGAAAGCTATTGAACACTATGGGTTGGTTATAAAGTCCCAAGCATATTCTACATTGGCGCACACCAAACGGGGTGCAATATATATGGAGGCAAAGCAGTATCCGGAGGCGATAACAGATTTTTCGGCAGCGCTAAAAAACGACCCGCGCAACACCGAGTTACTCTATAAGCGCGCATTTTCATATTGCCAAATAGGCAGCACGGCAAATGCAAAGGCTGACTTAAACACCATTATTGCAATCGACCCGAAGCATCCGACCGCTAAATATTTACTTAAACAATGCCACCGGACTTAGACATTCAGAAAATATCAATGCAGCTTTAGTTATTTGGCGGTTTATAGAGTCAAAACCAAAATTGTCATGACAGGATCAAAAATTCTACCAAGCAAGTTGTTGGTGTGTTTTTGATCCGCTAACAAGTAGTTTTAATGGGGAATACGAGGATAAAAAAAGGGGGGATTAAATCCCCCCCGTGGAGTGAAGTGAGCGCACCTCAAACTTGTCCAGCAGGCCTATTCACGTTGGAATTGATTGCTTTTTTATCAATCTTGGTCTGCATGCTATTACTTGGTTGGGTAGGTCCAGCGGCGTTACTGTCATTGGTAACGTTATCGTCTTTAGGCGGCTTGGGCTCTCTACCTGACATAAGGTCATTTATTTGGTCTTTATCAATGGTTTCCCATCTCATCAATGCATCAGCCATTTTATGAAGAATCTCAATGTGTTCTTGCAGAATGGTTTCAGCACGTTGGTAGTTTTTATCAATTACTGCTCGTATTTCATCATCGATTTGGTGAGCAACATTGCTTGATACTGTCGCGCCTTGTGAACCTGGGTAGCCCATGAATGGTTGGCCGTGTTCTTCGCCATACACCAACGGACCCAACTTGTCAGAGAAGCCCCAGCGAGTGACCATGTTGCGAGCCAGTTCAGTTGCGCGCTCGATGTCGTTGGACGCTCCGGTAGTGACACGATCACCGCCATAAATCATCAGCTCGGCAATCCTTCCGCCAAACAGGCTGGCAATCTGGCTTTCCAGTTTGCGTTTGCTGGCGCTGTATTGATCGTGCTCAGGAAGGAACATGGTAATTCCCAATGCTCTACCTCTGGGCATGATGCTTACTTTGTAAACAGCATCGTGATCAGGTGAAAGTTGACCCACTATGCAATGTCCAGCTTCGTGGTAGGCGGTTAACAATTTGTCTTCTTCGGTCATTACCATGGTGCGTTTTTCTGCGCCCATCAGGATTTTATCCTTGGCTTTTTCCAAGTCATTCATGGTGACTTCTTTTTTGTTAGCACGAGCGGCGAACAGTGCGGCTTCGTTAACCACATTGGCTAGTTCCGCACCTGAAAATCCTGGTGTGCCTCTGGCAATATATTTGGCTTCAACATCCGGTGCCAAAGGAACTTTTTTAAGATGCACATTAAGAATTTGCTCACGACCACGCACGTCTGGCAGACCCACGGTGACTTGCCTATCGAAACGTCCTGGTCTTAGCAGGGCTTTGTCCAGAACATCGGCACGGTTGGTAGCAGCGATAACAATGACGCCTTCGTTACCGTTAAAACCATCCATTTCAACCAATAATTGGTTAAGTGTTTGTTCGCGCTCATCATTACCACCGCCAACACCGGCACCACCACGTTGACGACCGACAGCGTCGATTTCATCGATAAATATGATACAGGGTGCATGTTCTTTAGCTTGTGCAAACATATCCCTGACGCGTGAAGCGCCGACACCGACAAACATTTCAACGAAGTCTGAACCGGAGATGGTGAAAAACTTAACACCAGCTTCACCCGCTATGGCTCTTGCCAATAAGGTTTTACCTGTGCCAGGAGGGCCTACCATCAATATACCTTGGGGGATTTTGCCGCCCAACTGTTGGAATTTTTGCGGCGCTCTTAAAAAGTCCACCAATTCAGTGACTTCTTCTTTGGCTTCTTCACAGCCGGCCACATCAGCAAATTTAACGGTCAGCTTGTCTTCTTCAAGCATTTTGGCTTTGCTTTTGCCAAAGTTGTTGCCACCGCCACCAGGCTGCATTTTGCGCATGAAGAAAATCCATACGCCGATCAATACAATCATCGGAAACCATGACATGAATGCCCGCATTAAAAATGTTTCTTGTTCTGGAGGCAGGGTTCTGATTTGCACGTTATTGGTTAATAAATCATCAATAATGTGCGGATCGCCGGGGTTAAATGTTTCAAGATTTTGCCCATCCGATGTGCGGACTTTGATCATTTGGCCGGATATTTCTACGCGATCAACTTGGCCGTGTTTAACCTTGTCAATAAAATCCGAATAAGCCAGCGATTCTTGCATCGGTGGCGTGCTATTGACTCGCTCATATATTAGGTAGCCACCGACCAGGACCACGCCTAGCAGCAGCGCATTAAAAAAGTATTTTTTCATGATTTTATCTCCTGAACGCTTATCGGAAGCCAATTATTAAATAACATACAAGCCCCAAACTATAGGCCAATATGGCTTTGTCTACATAACCGCTTGTCATAAAAAGCTCAATAATTGCTCACCAAAACTGCGTCTGATTTTATTGAGCGCCGCTACCTGAATTTGCCTGACCCGTTCTCTGGTCAGATGCAATTCGTTACCAATTTCTTGTAGTGTCATTTCACAATCACAGTTAACACCAAAGTGACTACGAATGACTTTTGCTTCTCGGGTATCTAGGGTTTCAATGGCACCGTTAAGTATGTGTTCCAGTTCTTTTTCAGCAATGGTGCCAAATGCGGGCGTAAATACTTGTTGTTCTAAAAAATCTGCTGGGCCGAAGGATTGTTCTTCATCGTCAGATTCACCATCAAAGGACATCGCTGTTTGTGAAATAGATAAAATATTGTTTATTTCTTCCAGCGAAAGATCGGTGTATTCAGCCAGTTCTGCACGATTAGGCTCTCTGCCGGTTTTTGTTAGCAGCTCATCTTTAGCCCGGTAAACTTTATTGATGTTGGCCATTTGCCCGAATGGAAGACGCACAACGCGTTCAGAACGAGTGAGTGCGCGAGAAATAGCTTGTCTGATCCAATAGCCAGCATAAGTAGAAAATTGAAAACCTAATTCGTGGTTGTATCGGTCAACCGCTTTTAATAAGCCGGTTTGTCCCTCTTGTACCAGGTCGTCAAAGTCAAGAAAGCCACCTTTATATTGATTGGCAATAAATAGCACCAGCCGGGTGTTGGCAGCGGCTAGTTTTTTTCTGGCTATTAACCAATTCTGTTCAGCAGTAACCACATCGCTGACCGCATCGGACATCAATTCAATAGGTAAAAACGCAAAATTGACATCAAGCTCGTTATTATCAATGGCTTCAAATATTGGAGCGAATTTATCCAAATTTCGTTTGTGTAGTCCTATTAGGCGCTTTTCAATTGAGCCTGTGTGACTATTCCATGATGAGTTAAGTTGGCGACGATGATAAGCAAACACAACTAGGTCTGTGAGTTCTACCAAGTCATCGAAGGTGTATTTAAATCCTTGTAATGTTGCGGTCAGTTTTTCAATGGCGTTGATGTAGTCGAGATGTTGATTTTGGCCGCTGCGATAAGCTTTGCTTGCTAGTAAAACCAAGCTTTTAATTTGCTCAATAGATGGGTCAAGTTCGAAAGACGCATCATCTATCTCATCGTATTCAACCGTGTCAGCATTTTCTTGATATTTTTGTACAAGCCATAGCGCTGAGGCAGGAAGCTTGGTCAACGCTTTGACAAGGTTGCTTTTGTCAAAGGCAAGGTTTTCAGCAATTCGGAAATTACTGTTTTCATTAGAAACAATAGGCTCTTGCGCTTTCATTAGCAGCGTTGAATCTACGTCGTTATCGATCAGCAAATTAATTTTTTTTGCTGCCAATGGTGCATTTACAGTAGCCATAACATTAATCCCTCAAATTTTTTGCGTAACCTAGAGATGTTGATTTCTGTCACCTACAAGGATGTTAACGAGGCGTTATTTTCTTGTTTTGGAAACAGCATACTATTTTTGTCAACAATAGACCTACAATTAAATCTTGTCAAACAATAGTTTTACAAAACTTAGACAAACGGTAATTTTTTTTAGTTATTTGTACATTAATCTTGTTTGACGAATATGAGGTCGTCAGTTGTAAAACCCAAGGCTTTTGCTTTATTAATCAAAGTAGTTTGGGTTTCTTCTGGTAAGTGTTTGGTTTTGGATAGTATCCATAAATAGGATTTATCAGGCCCTGTCACCAACGCATAGCTGTAATCTGTTTTGTCCAAGTCTATGATGTTGTAGCCACCATAAAAAGGGCCGAAAAATGACACTTTAAGCCTCCCGATAGTCGGCTTGTCGATAAAATACGCTTTGCCATCCACCTGATTCCATTCGCCAGTTTGTGTGTTCCAGCCTTTGTTTATTACATCAATTCCGCCATCATCACGAAGCTGGTAAGTCGCTGTAATCTTTTCCAAGCCTTTCTCAAAACGATTATCTAATCTGGCAATTTCATACCAAGTGCCGGTGTAACGGTTGATGTTGAAATCTTCAACGGCTTTTAAACCGTCAGGAATGCCAGTGCAATTGGCTAAAAAAACTATAAATAATGCAATCAACCGTTTCATTATCGTGTCCAAGGTAAGCAGGGTGTTTAACGATTACCCTATTGTTTATTAGGCGTGTTAATACGCTGTTTGATTTCTGCCAGGCTGCCAAATACAACATGTGATATGCCCGTATAGAGAAAGAAAAGCGGGAAATTTTCATCAACTTCGACATTATTAACTTCGCCGTAAAACTTGATCGAGCCAATCATTAAGATTAAAAAAAATCCAACAGGGATAAAAAATTGAATCCTTTGAGTGAGAAAGCAATAAGCGCAAACAATTAACTCGGTAATGCCTAGATACAGCATGATCAATCTAAGGTTATTGCTCATTTCGCCAAACAATTCCTCGTTAAACTCAAAATATGAGTAGGCCGGGGAGATGCAAAATCCGCTACCTACTACCAGTATTAATACGGAGACATAAAAGTTAACTGTGATTATTGCTTTTAACCCTTGCAAAATAATTGTTGTCATTTTGTATGCTCTGTCAGTTTAAAAAGACCCCCATCCAAAGTACTGATTGGGTGGGGGTATAGAGGAGGATTCTTTAGTACAAATGGATACAAAAATGATCTTGCCAACGATTTAAAGTGTCGGCTGCTAACATACTTCCAGCTTAAAATATTGTCAATATATATCTGTACAATAATTGAACAAAAACTATTTGATGTGATTTTTGTGCAAGATTAACGATTGCTCATCTTTTTTCTTGATTAGCTAGATGCTTCAGCTAACCGAAGCCATTCAGCCGGACGAGGCCCAATGGCAACGGCCGCGACCAGTAGCCTGGTTGGCAGTGTATCGAGTTG
>JAUYMX010000559.1 GCA_030699345.1 Methylococcaceae bacterium | reverse complement strand
ACCATTACCCATTCCGGTACTGAAGAAAAAGTACCTGTGTTCCCGGTTGATAACTATGCAGCCAGCATTGATGTCACTCCAAATGGCGATACCACTACTGTTTCCTGGAAAGCCGGTTATTACCGCGCTTACATGAACAACAATCCGCCAGCAGAAATGAACGAAGAAGCCGCTAATACTGCAGTAAGCTCAGTATTGAAAGCTGGTCTTGAAAACTTAAAAGCACTTGCTGAAAAATAAGGCTGTTTCTGTGTTCTCAGTGAACAAAATGACGGTAGCGATGCTTGTCGCTACCGTTTTTTTATCAGCGCAAGTTATTGCTGCTCCTTACGCTTACATCAGTAATCAATTAGATGACAGCGTCTCGGTGATTGATACCGACCAAGCTAAGGTCGTCAATACCATTGCTGTGCCGGGTAAACCGGCGGGCATTGCGGTATCGCCGGATGGCCGTTATTGCTATGTCAGTACCCCAGAAGGTAAAGGCTTTGCAGTGCTGGATACCCGCACCCATCAGCTTCTGCATAAAGTAGAAGTCAGTGATGGTGCCTTGGGTATTGTTGTTGCTCCTGACGGTAAGCGCGTTTATGTGGCTGATTGGTATACCAATTCGGTTGCAGTGTTGGATGCCGTTGATTGGCAAGTGATTAAAAGAATTGCGGTGGGAAAGTCGCCCTCCGGCTTGGTTATCAGCCCCAATAATCAATGGCTTTACGTCGCTAACAGACTCAGTAATTCGGTGTCGAAAATTGACCTGAAGTCATTAACTATCGAGGCTACCGTTGACGTAGGCAAGCATCCGTTCGGACTGACTATCGATAGCAAAGGCGAGCGAATTTACGTAGCCAATGTGCAAAGTGACGATGTGACGGTGGTTGACGCCAACCGTATGAAGCCGATACGCACCGTCAAAGTCAACATGTTGCCCTATGCGACAACACTGGCTCTCAATGACAGCCGCTTATTTGTCACTAACCAGGATGATGGTTCCGTGTCGGTTGTCGATACTGAATCCTTAAAAGAAATCGCCCTGATAAAAGTGGGTGATAAACCGGAAGGTATCAGCACCCATCCCGATGATCGTCATGTTTATGTTGCCAACTGGTTTGATGGCACGGTGTCGGTAATCGACGGCAACACTTTAAAAGTGGTTAATACCATTAAAACCGGCGAAGGCAGCCGGGCATTTGGACAGTTTTTTGGTAAATAACGCCGCCAAGATTTAAGATATGCGAAGGGCATTATTTTTAATGCCCATCACTCGCCGCTTCTAAGCTTATCGTTTTAACTCTCCCCAAACATACTCAATGCCCTCATCGACTCAACGTTTATGCTCGTTGCCGTATTTTCAAGATAGCGCGACGCTATTTTCTGTTATCGCCAGCCAGCCATGGGCCGTATTTCTTGACAGTGGTTATCCCAGCTGCAAACAGGGCCGCTACGACATAATGGCTGCCGAACCACGTTGTACTTTAGTGACTCAAGGTGACATTACACAAATTACTCGTGATGGCGTTACCCAAACGTTCGGCGCTGATCCTTTCGAATTGGTTAAACAACAACTGGCAGGCTACAGCCGTGAAGCTCATGACTTGCCATTTAATGGCGGTGCAATTGGCTATTTTTCTTATGACTTGGCGCGGCGTTTAGAAAAACTTCCCGCACTTGCCGAAGATGCCGAACATATCCCCGAAATGGCCGTTGGCATTTATGACTGGGCAGTAGTGGTTGATCATCAGCAGCAAACCACGCATCTGGTGGCTCAGCACTGCGATGAAGCAACGTGGCAAATGTTGCAGAACCAATTTAGCCGGCAGCCTGTCGAGCCTGCGCATACTGATTTCAAAGTGTTGGGGCCAGTGACAGCCAACATGGATAAACAGGCGTACTCGACAGCCTTTAATAAGATTAAACAATATTTAAGAGAAGGCGATTGCTATCAAGTCAACCTTGCACAGCGTTTTGTTGCGCCTTGCGACGGTGATCCATGGGTTGCATATCAGGCGCTGCGTAAGCTTAATGCTGCGCCATTTAGTTGCTACCTCACAACTCCTGACGTGCAAATATTAAGCTCATCGCCGGAGCGCTTTTTGAAGCTGACCAATGGTGTGGTTGAAACCAAACCCATCAAAGGCACACGGCCGCGCGGGCTTAACGATGCTGAAGATCAGCAGTACTCACTCAATTTGCAACACAGCAAAAAAGATCGCGCGGAAAACCTGATGATTGTCGATTTGCTGCGCAACGACATCAGTAAAACCTGCAAAAGCGGTTCGGTTAAAGTGCCGGTGCTGTTTGATGTAGAAAGCTATGCGACCGTGCATCACCTGGTCAGCACGGTGACAGGCGAGTTAGCGGCAGACAAACAAGCCCTGGATTTGTTAAGAAGTTGCTTTCCCGGCGGCTCCATCACCGGCGCGCCTAAAATTCGCTCCATGGAAATTATCGAAGAATTGGAACCACATCGTCGCGGTGTTTACTGCGGTGCCATCGGTTACATTGGTTTCGATGGCAATATGGATACCAATATCGCAATAAGAACACTCGTGCATTCAGCCGGAACTATTCGCTTTTGGGCGGGCGGCGGCATCGTCAATGATTCAGTGATGGAAGAAGAATATCAAGAATGCTTCGATAAAGCAGCCGCAATGCTGAATCTATTGAAGCAATTGCAAAGCAGTGATCGTAGTTAAATTAGGCGGCAGCCTGGAGCAATCCGGTACGTTGCTTGATTGTTTGCAGCACATAGAACAACACTACCAAAACGACTCAGTGGTGATTGTGCCGGGTGGTGGGGTATTTGCCGATCAGGTCAGAATGGCACAACTTCGCTGGCAATTTGATGATCGTACCGCCCATGTCATGGCTTTGCTGGCGATGCAGCAAATGGCGCTGCTGATCAACGGGCTGAAAAGCCGGTTCGTCATCGCAGAATCAGTCACTGCAATAAAAGCCAAAGCGACTACCGGGGAAATACTGCTCTGGTCGCCGGACATCAAAGAATTAGACAATGCAGGAATAACGGCTAGTTGGGACATTACCTCAGACAGCCTGGCAGCTTGGTTGGCCAGCGCGCTATCCGCTAGTGATTTGGTTTTAGTCAAATCTGCCACAATTCAACCTGGCTTGAGCTTAGCGGCACTGACAGAATTGGGTACAATCGACAATGCATTTTATACAGCTGTGCAAGACGCAGCGTTTAACATTCACATCATTAACTCGCAGACAAATTCATGGCCGAAGACGCATTTAATTTAATCAGCCGATTTCTAGCCAAAAAATTCCGGACGGCCTATTACCAGGCGCGGGAATCTATCGGTGATTCTAAGCGCAACATTGTCGTGGCGCATGTGGAACAGGCCTGTACTGGATTGCAAGAAACGCGCGATGAATTTCAGGACGCGCTGGAACGCTTTAAAAGCTTGGTGCATGTCAATGACACACCGATGGAACACAAGTACAACTTGCTCAACAGGCAGTATCAATTTTGTTGCGCTAAGTCAGAGTCGGTGAGTAATAGAATTAGAGCGATAGAGGAAGTCAGCGAAGCGCTGTTTGTGGAATGGGAAAACGAACTGAATGAATATACCAATCGTGCCTTGCGTAACAGCAGTCGTCAACAATTAAAAATGGCTCGGCAAAACTATGTCCGGTTAATTCGTGCCATGCAACGCGCCGAGTCGAAAATTCAACCGGTACTGGCGGCGTTCAAGGATCAGGTGCTGTATCTTAAACATAATCTCAATGCCCAAGCGATTGCGGCATTACGGCACGAGTTTATTGAAATTGGTGTGGATATTTCTCAGCTGATTCAGGCAATGGAGCTTACTATTACTGAGGCTAGTCAATTTGTCGCCGCTTTAGGCAGTCAAAAAGCCCTGTCTGGGCGATAAAAGCAGGGTACGGACGCACCCTGCTGTAGAACAATTAAATGTTGTCGAGTTTGTACATCACGTTGTCGCGTGAAGAGTCGACTTGGTCCTTTTTATTTTTACTTTTAGACCGGTCTTGCTCAATTCTTTCTTTACCGAATTTGGCAATCATTTCTTCCCAAGTTGCATACTGCTCGTATTCCTTAAATCCGGACGCTTTACGTTTTTGATAAAATTCTTTACCTAATTCAACAATTTGTTGCGGATTTTTGCCGTCCACTGTGGACAAAAATTCACCATCATCTTTGATGGAATCACGGATAGTCCAGAATGAAACTTCATATTCGATACGATTATCAGCCGGCAAACGATTTTTTATCATTCTTATCGATTTGTAAGCGGTATTCGTATTATGACCGTTGATTTGTTCGCCTTTTCCACACGCAACCAAGGCGAGTGACGCGATAACAAGCAGGAGGGCGGAGAGTTTTTTCATAAACATAACCTCAAGTTAAGTACAGGTCCCGGTGAGTATTTATTGTTGTTGTGATGTTAATACGCCAAATTACTAAACAAAGTAAAATGCAAGGTTATTATAACCCTCAGCCACCATGTATGCTGGAATTTATCCTATCGTTACAACAGCGTTACCAGTTGGTTGCTAATCAGCCGGGTAATGAAATCATCGCCGTTCAGTATCAACAGCGCATAGATCAATTGCTGTTGGCCGAAGCGTTTTTGCGTAAAGGCAAGCTGCTGTCTATCGAACCAGGGTTGCCCCTGCAAATTGCGGTGATCGGCCCAACCCAAGCGGGAAAAAGCTCGTTGGTTAACGTGCTGTTAAACAGCCAAATAGCTGGCGTGAGCCCGTTGGCAGGCTATACCGTGCATCCCCAGGGATTTTGTAACTGGCTAACGACACAAGACTGTCAAAGCTTACAGCGCTATTTTGGTCGGTTTCAACAACTGCTGCCTGCACAACTCAGCCGCGACCGTTTCGATTGTTACTCATTAAGCGAAAACCCCATTGGCTCCGCTCTCTTGCCGCCTTGTGTCTTATGGGATAGCCCTGATTTTGATTCGATCGACGCCGCCAATTACCGGGAAGGTGTACTCAGAACTATTGCGTTGGCGGATGTCATCATTCTGGTGGTCAGTAAAGAAAAATACGCGGATCAATCAGTTTGGGAGGCGATGGCTGTGCTTGAGGCGTTAAACCAGCCCACCCTGATTTGTTTGAATAAACTGGTAGAAGGCTCGGAAGCCGTGCTTATCCGATCGCTACAAGAGAAATGGCAACAGACCAGAAGCGATGCCGTGCCTGAAATTATGCCGCTGTATTATCAAAAACAACTTGGCTTACCCGTCTTACCAGAACATGGGCAAGAGCTGCTGCAGCGCATCGCTAAGACCTCGACAAGAAAAAAACAGGCGCGCTTAGAGCAAGAATACCTGCAAAAATACTGGCCAAGTTGGCTGGAGCCGGTGCTTGCTGAACACCAGGCCTTACAGCACTGGCATGACTTGATTGAGCAAAGCATTGAACAGGCTTTACTCTCATATCAACAGAACTTTCTCGATCACCCGCATCATTATGAGACCTTTCAATATGCGCTGGCAGAACTGTTAAACCTGCTGGAAATACCCGGTCTAGCTGGGGTGCTGGCCAGTACGCGCAAAATTCTGACTTGGCCGGTGAGGCAAATGATGAAGCTGGGACGAAAACGCCTGCATCTTGCCAATAGCAGCCATGAACTGGCATTGCTCAAACAAATTGCTGAGCATTTATTGATTCAGTTGGCGGATCAGTTGTTGGATGAAACTGAGCAGAGCCGTCAAAATCAGTGGTGGCAACAGCTCTCCAGCGTACTGCGCAATCAAAAACACAGGTTGTTGCACGAATTTGATGATGCCGCAAAAAACTATCATGTGGATTTTCAACAAGACGTGGAAAATGCCGCGCACCGCTTATATCAACAGTTACAAAAACAACCGCTGGCGCTCAATAGTCTGCGTGCAACCCGCGTTACCGCTGATGCGGCGGCTATTGCACTAGCGCTCAATACCGGTGGCGTGGGTTTACACGATTTGATCATTGCCCCGGCGATGTTTACTGTTACGTCGTTACTGACCGAAAGCGCTATCGGCAGCTATATGGGTAAAGTAGAACGCGAACTCAAACAACAGCAGTTGAATACCGTAAAACAAACGTTATTTATCAACTGCCTGCGTGAAAACTTAAAACAGCTGCCCGCGACTGTGTCTTCGACGATGAACTTCAACATTTCCCCTGAACAACTCCAGGCGGCAGAAGCCCAACTTAAAGAAAAACGCCATGGCTTACGATTACTCTGATTTACTTAACAACGCCCAACGCTGGGCTGAACAAGCTTTAGCGGCCAGCTGGATCAATCAAGATAGCTTGCAGACTATCAGCGATGTTGAACTGCAAGCACCCGCCGCATTATTTGATCTTGGTCAGTCCAGACCGTTGATCGTGGCTTTTATGGGCGGCACCGGCGTCGGTAAAAGCTCGTTACTCAATCGCTTGGCTGGTAAAGCTATCGCCAAAGCGGGTGTGGAACGTCCTACGTCCAGAGAAGTCACCTTGTACCATCACCAAGCGGTGACGCTACAACATCTGCCTGCGCAATTCCCTATCGACCAAGTCAATATCGCGGCACATCAGGATGACACCAGCCAACACATCGTTTGGATTGACATGCCCGATATTGACAGCACCGAGCAAACTAACAAACACCAAGTCTTACAATGGCTGCCGCACATCGATGTACTGATTTATGTGGTGAGTCCCGAACGTTATCGCGACAACAAAGCCTGGCGGCTCTTGCTTGCCGAGGGCGGTAAACATGCCTGGCTGTTTGTGTTTAATCAGTGGGATAGAGGCCGAAGCGAGCAATATCAAGACTTCATTCAGCAACTGCAGCAAGCCGGTTTTAATGAGCCGATCATCTTCAAAACCATCTGCGATCCAGTGTCCCCAAACGATGAGTTCGAGTCATTAAAGTCAACCCTAGTAACGCTGGCAACCCAGCACACCATCGAACAACTCGAACAACGCGGGCTGCAAGTTCGCACACAAGAACTCGCACAGCGCCTGCAACAGATCGTGTCGAAACTTGGTGAAGATAACGCCGCTCAGCAATTGCCTGGAATATGGCAACAGCAATGGCAGCACTCTGCCAAACTCCTGCGGCAAGGATTTGTTTGGCCAATACAGCAAGCAGCTAATTATTATGCCGAGCACACTGCCGATTTGATTACCCATCCATCAATGAATCAAATTGTGCTTTGGGATTCCTGGGCGCAAAGCAGGCTTGATGATGCCCTGGATGAATTTATCAGCAACGCTAATCAACTCGGTATGCCAGCCGCCCCAATCAGGCAGCAATTGGCGCCAATTCGCGAACAGGCTGAAAAAATTATCCGCGACCAAAGTGCGCTGGCCGTGCGCGAGGCTTTAGCCAATCCCGGCAACTTAGCACAACGAATGTTTTTAAAAACCATGCGCCTCGCCGAAATACTGCTGCCGTTAACGGTGATGGCCTGGGTTGGCTACCAAGTGTTCATGGGCTACTACACCAGTAACATCACCCACAGCCAATACTTGGGCGTTGATTTTGCTATTCACAGCACCTTGGCGATTGCCTTGAGCTGGTTGATCCCCTTCTTCG
>JAUYMX010000351.1 GCA_030699345.1 Methylococcaceae bacterium | reverse complement strand
AATCGCCTTCCACTAAAAACAACTCGGTGCGATTGATGTCTTGCGCGGAGCAATCTGCCAGTTTGCCGGGTAACGCCGGGCCGGAAGTGATCTTCTTACGGATGATTTTTTTGTTGGAACGCAGCCTTTTTTGAGCACTGGAAATAATGATTTCGGCGATTTTTTCGCCTTCCGCCGGGTTTTGGTTTAACCACAAACTAAAGCCGTCTTTGGCAACACCGGACACAAAAGCCACACATTCGCGCGAGCTTAAACGCTCTTTGGTTTGCCCGGAAAATTGCGGGTCTTCCAATTTAACCGACAACACAAAATGGCAATTTTCCCAAACATCTTCCGGCGCGACTTTAACGCCGCGCGGCAGGATGTTCCTGATGTCGCAAAACTCGCGCATGGCTTCGGTTAAGCCTGCACGTAAGCCATTAACATGGGTACCGCCTTGGGCAGTCGGTACTAGGTTGACGTAACTTTCGGTCAATACTTCTGCTGGATTTTCTACTGCCCAGACGATGCCCCATTCCACAGCTTCATGATTGGCGGCCATGTTGCCCATAAAGGGTTGCTCGGGGAAGAATTCAATATCCCCCAAGCGATCGAGCAGATATTCTTTAAGGCCGTCTTGATAGCACCAGACATATTCCTCTTCGCTTTGGTCAACCTTCAGGGTGATTTTCAAACCCGGACATAACACCGCTTTGGCACGCAGATTATGCTTGAGCCTGGAAACGGACACCTTGCTGGAATCAAAGTATTTTTCGTTGGGCCAAAACTTGACGGTGGTGCCGGTGTTATTTTTGCCGACCGTGCCGGTTTCGGTTAATTCAGATTGCTTTTCACCATCGGCAAATTCCATGTGATAAATCTTGCCGTTGCGCTTGACGTCGATTTCCAGCTTTGCCGATAAGGCATTTACCACAGACACGCCCACCCCATGTAAACCGCCGGAAAACTGGTAGTTTTTATTCGAAAACTTGCCGCCTGCGTGTAGCGTGCAAAGGATGACTTCGACGCCCGGAATGCCTTGTTCCGGATGTATATCCACCGGCATGCCCCGGCCATTATCACTGACCAGCACCGAGCCGTCTTTGTACAGCACCACATCAATGCTGTTAGCGAATCCGGCCATCGCCTCATCGACACTGTTATCAACCACTTCCTGTACTAAGTGATTGGGCCGGGTAGTGTCGGTGTACATGCCGGGGCGTTTTCTGACCGGCTCCAATCCGCTTAAAACTTCAATCGCCGCGGCGTTATATTCGTTACTCATAAGTCCTGATTTCTCACGTCCAATTTGCTATCGCTGATCGGTTTAAATTCTAAGGTTCAATTAATCAAAAGCCCAACAAAGTTCGGCCTTAAATATTAGTCACTTCAATACGCAAATCAAAAAATTGCTTTTTTTAGCTGAAGTAATTGCTCACAAAGCGGCCCTGACAACTATACTGATTGCCTGTCAGGCGCCTTGAGCCTCACTTCCAAGCCTTGTATATTAACCGTTTAGTCACCGACAACCCTGAGAAAAGTGTTATGCAATCCATTTATGGCTGGCTGTCTACCTCCGCAAACGAGCGTTCTTCGGCAATTATTGAGCAACAACAAG
>JAUYMX010000546.1 GCA_030699345.1 Methylococcaceae bacterium | reverse complement strand
GAATCGGCTCTACACGTGGCTACGAGGTAATGGACGACATCATCAATCGTCGCGATTTGGATAAAAATATCCCTTTACTAAGAGATCTTTGCGACACCTTACTTAACGGTTCACTCTGTGCTTTGGGTGGCATGACACCTTATCCAGTACTCAGCGCTTTAAACCATTTTCCCGAAGACTTCGGGATAGATGCAAAAGCCGGCGCCTAAATGCGATTTATAGGAGATTACAATGTCGATAAATAATGAAAAAGATTTTGGCACCCCTGCCAGCCCAAGCACAAAGTTAGTTACGTTAGAAATTGATGGCTTTAAGGTATCTGCACCTGAAGGCACATCGGTCATGCGCGCAGCCGCCAGTATCGGCATCGAGATTCCAAAATTGTGCGCAACTGACAGCATTGAGCCGTTTGGTTCATGTCGACTTTGTTTAGTGCAAATTGAAGGTGCGCGCGGAATGCCTGCCTCATGCACTACGCCTGTCGCCGAAGGTCTTAAAGTAGTCACGCAAAATAAGCGTTTAGCCGACGTACGTCGTGGTGTGATGGAGTTGTATATTTCTGATCACCCACTGGATTGTTTGACCTGCTCAGCTAATGGCGATTGCGAACTTCAAGACATGGCCGGTGCAGTTGGCTTACGAGAAGTTCGTTACCAACCAGGTGAAAATCATTTAAATTCAACCAAAGACCAAAGTAATCCTTATTTCACTTTCGACCCGAGCAAATGCATTGTCTGTTCCCGTTGCGTTAGAGCTTGTGAAGAAACTCAAGGCACTTTCGCTTTAACCATAGACGGCCGCGGATTTGATTCGAAAGTATCGCCAGGACAAAATGAATCGTTTATGGATTCCGAATGCGTCTCTTGCGGTGCATGTGTGCAAGCCTGTCCAACAGCGACATTAATGGAAAAATCGGTTATCGATAACGGTACACCAGAGCATTCCATCATCACCACTTGTGCCTATTGTGGCGTGGGTTGCTCGTTCAAAGCAGAAATGAAAGGCGAACAAGTCATCCGCATGGTGCCAGACAAAAATGGTAAAGCTAATCATGGTCATTCATGTGTCAAAGGCCGATTTGCATTTGGCTATGCCACGCATAAAGATCGCATCACCAAACCAATGATTCGCGCCAGCATTAAAGACGCTTGGAAAGAAGTGAGCTGGGATGAGGCCATTAATTATGCAGCTTCTGAATTAAAACGTATTCAAGCCCAATACGGCAAAGATTCAATAGGCGGCATTACCTCTTCTCGTTGCACCAACGAAGAAACCTATTTAGTGCAAAAACTTATTCGCGCAGGCTTCGGCAACAATAACGTTGATACCTGTGCGCGAGTCTGCCATTCCCCGACTGGATATGGCTTAAAACAAACCTTTGGCGAGTCTTCTGGAACGCAAGACTTTGACTCGGTAATGGATTCAGATGTTATTTTGATTATCGGTGCCAACCCAACTGACGGTCATCCGGTATTCGCATCACAAATGAAAAAGCGCCTGCGTCAAGGTGCAAAGCTAATAATTGCCGATCCTCGTGAAATTGATCTGGTTAACAAAAGCCCGCACATTAAGGCTAATTACCATCTCAAATTACGTCCAAGCACTAATGTTGCTTTATTAAATGCTTTAGCACACGTAGTGGTTACCGAAAATTTAGTTAAAGAAGACTTTGTTAAAGAACGCTGCGATGTGGCTTCATTTGAAAAATGGCGCACATTTATTGCTCAAGAACACCACTCACCAGAAGCAACTGAATCTATAACCGGTGTACCTGCAAGTGACGTTAGATCTGCAGCAAGACTTTACGCAACCGGCGGAAATGGCGCTATCTACTATGGCTTGGGTGTAACTGAACATAGCCAAGGCTCAACAACAGTAATTAGTATTGCCAACCTTGCTATGGCAACCGGCAATCTCGGACACAAAGGTGTAGGTGTCAATCCTTTGCGCGGGCAAAATAATGTACAAGGCTCTTGCGATATGGGTTCATTCCCCCATGAGTTCCCTGGCTATCGTCATGTATCTGACGCCGCAACTCATGAATTATTCGAAAACGCCTGGAATGCAAAATTAAGTTCAGAGCCCGGTTTGCGTATTCCAAACATGTTTGATGCAGCAATGGACAAAAGCTTTATGGGCCTGTATGTCGAAGGTGAAGACATTGCCCAATCAGATCCAGATATTCATCATGTTCATGCCGCCCTTCGCGCCATGGAGTGCGTGATTGTTCAGGATTTATTCCTCAATGAAACGGCTAAGTTTGCTCATGTATTCTTACCTGGCGCGTCATTCTTAGAAAAAAGCGGTACGTTCACCAATGCGGAGCGCCGTATCTCTCCAGTTCGTAGAGTAATGACGCCGTTAGCTGTCTATGAAGATTGGGAAGTAACGCAATTGCTATCAAATGCTGTTGGCTACCCGATGAATTATCAACATCCGTCTGAAATCATGGATGAAATCGCTCGCCTAACACCTAGCTTTAAGGGTGTTAGTTACGAAAAAATTGACCAACTCGGCAGCATTCAATGGCCTTGTAATGATGAAGCGCCGGAAGGCACCCCAATTATGCATGAGCACACTTTCATGCGTGACAATGGCAAAGGCTTATTCATGCCGACTGAGTTTGTTGCAACTCAAGAGCGCGTCAATAGTAAATACCCATTGATATTGACTACCGGTCGGATTTTGTCCCAATACAACGTTGGCGCACAAACTCGTCGTACCGACAACGTAGCATGGCATTCTGAAGACTTGCTGGAAATCCATCCGCATGATGCTGAAGATAGAGGCATCAATTCCGGTGATTGGGTAGGCATTAAGAGCCGCGCCGGTGAAACTGTCCTCCACGCATTGATAAGTGATCGAGTCCAACCAGGCGTTGTTTACACTACGTTCCATTTCCCGGAATCAGGTGCAAATGTCATTACTACTGACAATTCTGATTGGGCGACTAATTGCCCTGAATATAAGGTAACTGCAGTACAAGCGACTAAAGTAACCCAACCTTCTGAATGGCAAAAAGAGTACAGCGCTTTCTCAGAACAACAACTCGATTTGCTTGAACAAGGTATAAGTAATGGCTAACGACAATGCAGTAATGCAGTCGTTAGCACTAGACTTAGGCTGGCCGAGTTACCAGCAAATTACAGTCGACCGCTGGCAAGGAAGCCAGCATTCACAGGAAGCTGATTTTGTTGCTGAAGAAGTACCTATTTCTTTGATATATAACGGAGTGCCGCATGTAGTTATGTTGGCAACTCCTACCAACTTAGAAGAATTTGCTCTTGGTTTTAGTATTACCGAAGGTATTATTAAGAAAACGAGCGAATTGTTATCTACGCGAATTTACAATCACGCGAATGGCATTGAAGTTCAACTGAAAATCCCTGATGAACGCTTTGTGTGCATGAGTGATAAGGGCCGAAACCTTACCGGGCGCACTGGATGCGGCCTGTGTGGAGCCAGCACCCTGAAGCAAGCAATTCGCCAACCTGCTCCTGTCCATGGTAGCCTTAAATTAACTAGTCAGGATTTGCTAACCGCATTAAGTCAAGTTAAACAGCGACAAAAGCTAAATAAAATAACCGGCTCAGTCCATGCAGCTGCCTGGGCTGTTCCTGGGCAAGGCATTTTAGATATACGCGAAGATGTAGGCCGCCATAATGCACTAGATAAACTGATCGGTTTGCTATTGAGAAGCGGTAGAGATTTAACTGAAGGTTTTGTCGTTGTTACTAGCCGCGCAAGCTATGAGATGGTTCAGAAAACGGCATTCGTAGGCATCACTCTATTGGCGGCAATATCTGCTCCGACCGGATTGGCAATACGCCTAGCCAATGAAGCAGGCCTTACTTTGATCGGCTTCGCTCGGGATGATCAGCATGTAGTTTATGCCCATCCGCAACGATTAACCCATATCACCAACAACTTTAACTGATTTACACAATGAAAATAGAAACACTTATCAAAATGGCTAATGATATTAGCGATTTTTTTAATTCCGAAGCTGATAAGGAAGACGCCGCAAAAGGAATGTTAAATCACCTCTTAAGATCTTGGGATCCGAGAATGCGCAATGAAATAGTTGCCTATTTGCATCAAGATGGTTCGGCACTGAGCGAACTTTCTAAAAAGGCCGTTTCCCAATTAGAACAAAAATAATAAATCGAAATATACCTTTCTGGTGTTAAGCAAGTATTGTTCGATTTAATAAAAACAAGGGGCTGGGGCAGTTAATTAATCAACTGCCCCAGCCCCTTGTTTTTTATATGTTTTAATAAGATTGCCGATTATTTGCAGCGTAACTCAAGCAAATAAAAAGTAGAAATTGCACGCCAAAAATAAGGTTCGCCATTAACAAATGAATAGGTTGTGCAACTGCCGGCATTCCTAACCTATCCAAAGAAATCCCCGCCAAAATCGCCGTAACGACCAGCCCTGCAACCGCTAAACCAGCTTTGTAAATGATGCTTTCTTTAGCAATCGATCGATAAACCTTCCACGCCAACCAAAGATTGGTAAATAAAATAATCGACGAAAAAGATCGGTGTATATAGAAAATAATCGGAAAATCTTCGCGCCAATATTGCCTTTCGATACCTTGCTGGTTAGCAATAAAATCTACCGCTTCTCTTACTTGAGTTCCCATAGCTACTTGTAGCAACGTCATGACCATCGCAACTATCAATACCGTTTTAAAGTTTACAGGCAAAACGCTAACATCCAATTTTGCGATGTACTCACGCTGCGACCTTGCTATGGTATAAATCAGCAACGCGACGATAAAAAGTGCCAACAACATGTGTATGGTAATCATCACAGGCTTAAGATTTGATGCAACCACGGTAGAACCCAGCCAGCCTTGAAACCCAACCAATAAAAATGCACTTAATGCCAAATAAAAGATTGTTTTATCGGCTTTAAGATAAATACGCGATGACCACGCGGTCATAAAAATTAGAAATCCAATACTTACGCCAACCAAGCGATTGGTGTACTCAGTCCACGTTTTTACCGGATTAAACTGAGTATCCTGATAGCCACGTTGTGCATAAATTTCATGATAATTACTCGGCAGCTGTGACTCATCAGTCGGTGGCACCCATTGACCAAAACAGGTTGGCCAATCCGGACAGCCCATACCGGCGCCGGAGGCTCTTACTATGCCGCCTGCAAGAATAACTAAGTAGACAGCAAAAATTGTAATAACACCAAGACGACGAAAATAAAGTGCAGCTTGCGAATCAATCATAATTTAAATGTGCTCAGTTTAGGAAAACATGCTTTTGGTAAGCTCAATTTCATCAGAAATACCTTCTATTTCTAACACTTCAATATCCGCCGTCAAGCCTAGCTTGGCAAATGCGGGAACTGTCGAGCAATCAACTCGACAAGCAGGATGATCCGTGCCCGCAATGCTTTGTAAAAAAGCAACTTGCACCACATCAACATAATCAGCTACTGCGCCCGAATCACGCTGAAAATCAACATATTGCGATGGAACCAACTTTAACGCCTCTGGAAACGACCAGGTATCCATAATCAACTTGCCAATGGCAGGATGCGCTTTTTCCAAAAGCTTATCCATTCTGGATGGGCTGTCTCTGAACTCAGGAATATTTTCAACCAACGTCAAAATGGGCAATTTACCAATTTGATAAATCAAACCAGCCAGCATCGCTTCATCGCGATTAAGATGCGGAGCCAAGGCTACCAGCGCACGACTAATTGAAGAGACATTAATACTCTGCTCCCAGGTTTTTCTAAAATGCATCTCCAGCAATTTTGAGGTTGGACGAAACATTTGCTGCATCACCAAACTGGTAATCAATGCACCAACGATTTTATGCCCTAGCCTTGATACCGCCATTTGAATGTTTTTAATCTCCGTCACACCGCGATACAAGGGACTATTGGCAACATAAATAAGGCGTGTTGAAAGAGCCGCATCGGTAACGATAATATCCGCCAATTCTTTAGCAGACACATCCCCCGAAGCAACCGCTTCACGAACTTTTAAAGCAATATCCGGTAAAACCGGTAACACCAGCCGGTTAGCATTAAGTTCTTGCTGAACGTGATTAAGAAAATCCTGGAGGGTGTAAAACTTTCCGTGTAAACCGCCATTAAAAAACTTCTGTTAGTCGGTCTTGGTACAGAATCATAAACTGATTCAGCGCTGGCTTCCAATCGCGAATCGGCATGGTCCATTTCTTGGCCGCTTGCTCAATGGC
>JAUYMX010000543.1 GCA_030699345.1 Methylococcaceae bacterium | reverse complement strand
GCAGTAGTCTGAGCAAACGAACTCATCAGATAATCGCTGTATAACTCTAACAGAGAATTTTTCATGACAAACACCTCACATAAATTCAGTCAACAGCAATTATTCTATGCCTGCAGCAGCCGCAGTGCGTAACATCAGTTATTAAAGCGCATTAATAGGCGGTTAGTAGTCAGACCCGATAAGAAGTTAGTTGCTCTTCTCCAAGGCATTCGAATCGGGTTAATGCTGTGTTTCAAACTGAATTATTTATCATCTATCGGTGTTAATTCAGGCCACTCGCATAGAGCAGCTATCTGAAGAGGATATCCAGTAAGTGATGGCAATGCTTTTTTAAAGTCGTAAGTTTGATTTCCCTACCCTCCCTGTCTAGGTCCTTACTTTCGATGCCAAATACAGCTTAATGCGCCAACTCCATCAGCGGTGATTACCTACACCAGGCTGGATACATTGCGTTTTGCTATTCATTCAATCGCTATTGGCTAGTGTGAAACCTTGAGGAAAGAATCTGGTTTTACATTGAACTCCAGTGACCTGCATAAAATATTTAGGCGATATTGCCGATTAAGCTGGTGTAATACTCGAGCATTTGCACCAAAAACTTAATCACAGCATCAATCTCGTTTTTTATGTCGTGGATAAAATTATGATGCTGGAAATTTTCGGCCACATAGAACGACATGCCCATATAGATAGTATTGCTGCCCATTGCTATCATAATTAATGCCGCACACTTCAACATTAAGCCTCGAAAATTGGCACTCATTTTACCAAAGGCAACACTCACCAAAAGCATTGTCGGTAACGTTCCGGCACCAAAAGTCAGCATTAACAAACCGCCTTCTAAAATTGTAGTTGCCGATGTTGCCTTTACTGCCATTGCAAACGTCAATGGACAAGGCATCAATCCATTCAACAATCCGGCAATACTTGCACCCAAAAGCGGACCTTTTGTCCTGGATGCCGAGTAACCTCTGCGCAGTAAGTTCATTGGCAACAATCTTATGGATCCCTGAAAAGGTATCCATCCCAAAATACCAAGCGCCAGAATGATGACTACGGTACCTATGAACATTTGCAAAATGCTTTGTACTTTGCCAAAAATGCCGCTAGAGACCAGCACAAACCCAAGTGCTGCTGCTGCGAAACCCACCAGGGTATAAACAAATATTCTGGCAAATTGGTAAATCAAGTAAGGCCAATAACTTTTAGATGCGCCTGAATTCATAAAATAGCCGGACACTAATGCCCCGCACATGCCTAAACAATGCCCGCTGCCCAATACGCCTGCCATAAATGCCAATCCATAATCAAAGCCACCAGTCGCTGCCATAACATGCACACTGTGATCCATCGTTGAATGATCCATGCGTCTTTATGCCTTATTTAATCGTAGTGAGTTAACAATGACAGATACTGAACTTAACGCCATAGCAGCCGAAGCAATCATAGGATTCAGCTTACCAAGTGCAGCAACAGGAATCGCGATGGTGTTATAACCAAAAGCCCAGAAGAGGTTTTGTTTAATAATTTTGATCGTGTCAGTACTTAATTGAATGGCCTCTGTCACTTTGTTGATGTCGCCATGTACTAGCGTCATGTCGGCAGATTCTATCGCCACATCCGTCCCGGTCCCTATTGCGAAGCCGACATCCGCAGCCGCCAAAGCGGGCGCATCATTGATGCCATCACCGATCATGCCGACTTTTTTTCCTTCCGATTGAAATTGGTGAATGATGGCCAATTTTTGTTCCGGCTTGGCGTTGGCGATAACCGTTTCAATTCCAACTTTTGCCGCGATATAGAGCGCAGTTTTTTCAGTATCGCCGGTTACCATTAACGTTTGCACACCCAATTTTTGCAATCTCTGAATAGCTTGAGCCGCTTGTGGCCTTGGCTTATCGGCGACACCAAACACAGCCGCTTCTTTACCATCGATAGCCATGTAAACCGGTGTTTTGCCTTCGCCGGAAAATTTACTGGCTATAGTTAACAAGCCATCAACCTTGATACCTTGCTCAATCAACCACGCTTTATTACCAAGAATAAGTTTTTTGCCATCAATTTCGGCGGTAATACCAAGCCCGGTTTCACTATAAAAATATGCTGTAGGCTTAAGCTCGATGCTCAGTTCTTTTGCATACTCAACTATGGCCTTACCCAAAAAGTGTTCAGAATTATGTTCAGCGGATGCCGCCAGCATGATAATTTTTTCTTCACCCAATCGAGACACTTTAAAAAAATCGCTAACTTTAGGCTTGCCTTCAGTTATCGTGCCGGTTTTATCGAAAACAATAACATTCAGCTTGGCAGCGGTTTCCAGACTTTCACCATTGCGAATATAAATCCCTTCGCGCGCCGCGTGCCCTGCTCCCACCATTATTGCTGCAGGTGTTGCCAAGCCTAATGCACAGGGACAAGCTATCAGTAGAACGGTAATGGCGTTTCCAAAAGCGAAACCAAAGGGCGCGCCAACCACTAACCAACCGACCATGGTCGCTGCAGATAACACCATTACCGATGGCACGAATACCGCCGAGATTTTATCAACCTGTTTTTGAATGGGTAATTTAGTCGATTGCGCCTGATCAACCATATGCACAATGCCGGCCAATACTGTATCCATGCCAACGGCCGTAGCGCGAATACGCAACGCGCCATTGCCATTGACACAACCGCCCAGTACTTTATGCCCCGCATCTTTAACTACAGGCAAACTCTCGCCTGTCACCATGGATTCATCAACTGTTGAAACACCTTGAATGACAATACCGTCAGTAGGAATTTTCTCCCCAGGTCGCACCAGCAACTCATCGTCAACGACGATAGCATCCACATCAATCATGTACTCCTGACCATCTCGAATGACAGTTGCTGTGGGCGGCTGTAAATCGACTAGCTTACGAATCGCCTCTCCTGCTTTACCTTTGGCGCGTTCTTCTAAAAAGCGCCCCAGCAATACAAAAGTGATAATGGCTGCTGCTGCTTCAAAATAAAGATGACCTTTGCGCCTGAATAATGACGGCAAGCTATAACCGTAAGCAGCACCGACCCCCAGCGCAATCAGCGAATCCATATTGGCTGTGCGTTGCTTTGCCAAGCGACCGGCTTTAGCAAAAAACGTCCAACCTGAACCAAAAACAACCGGTGTAGTGAGTGCAAATTGCAGCCAATGTAGCCATCTTGAAGTTGGCATCGTCATCCCAACCACAACGACGGGTAAACTTAATATTGCCGACCAGACAAATCTCTGCCGGGCTTTCGCAATCCGCTCTTCTTCTCTTCCAATTAATTTTTTACGCTGAGATAACGTATCCGTAGCAAACGTTTGGTAGCCCAACTCATTTACTTTTGCAGCGACATCATGCTTTGCCAATTGTCCAATAACAGTGAGTGTTGATGTGCCAAAATTTACGCTAGCTTGTTTAACTCTATCATCGCGCTTTAACACCATTTCTATTAATAACGCGCAAGAAGCACAACTCATACCCTCAACAGCAAGGTCAATTTCCTGCATGGGGCCATCAAATTCTTTTTTCTGCTGCTTATGTTGCTCAACCTGGGTATGGGCAATATTTCCCAACACCGCATCCAACAAAATCAATAAATTTCTTTTAGGAAGCCCGGCTGGATTAAATTCAATAACAACAGAACCAAGAGCGTAAACAGATCGGACTGTTTTTATTTCCGGGCGTTTTTTTAAAATTATTTCTAATATGTAGCAGCGTTCCTGATCATTTTTCAAAACAGGAGAAGTAATTCTGATGCGCCTTGATAATTGATGAATAAGATGAAAGTTTTTTGGGGCTGGCATAAGTGAATCCGTAACTAGAAATGTCTTGAATCTAAGCTAGCAAAGCAACGATTTATTAAGAATAACGATGCAGCTAGAAAAAATCACAGCCAGCCGCATCTTTAGAGGGTGTAAAACTTTCCGTGTAAACCGCCATTAAAAAACTTCTGTTAGTCGGTCTTGGTACAGAATCATAAACTGATTCAGCGCTGGCTTCCAATCGCGAATCGGCATGGTCCATTTCTTGGCCGCTTGCTCAATGGC
>JAUYMX010000541.1 GCA_030699345.1 Methylococcaceae bacterium | reverse complement strand
TTGTAGGCGGCGGGCATACATATCAATCACTCGAGCCACCTTGGATAAGCCCAAGACTTTACCATTCGGTAAATACCCGACATGACACTTACCTATGAACGGCAGTAAATGATGTTCGCATAATGAATACAGCTCAATATCTTTGACGATGACCATATCTTCGGTATCGGCAGTAAAAATAGCGCCGTTAAGCACCTCTTCCAAGGTCTTGTCATAGCCATTGTTTAAAAACTTAAACGCCTTAGCTGCACGCTTGGGCGTGTCGATTAGGCCTTCACGAGTTACATCTTCACCGATTGCTTCGATGATTTTGGCAAAATGCTCTTCCATAGTTTCACTATTTGGTCATAAAAAAGGTAGCGCAGTATAACTCATTGAAACGTGAATCTTAACGCTTGCAAAATCACATTTTCATCCGCCCCCGGCTTATGTGCGTGCTCGCTAATATAACGGCGCCAACCTCGCGCGCCCGGCGCCCCATGAAAGAGTCCCAATATATGGCGGGATATACTGTTTAGCCGCACACCGGCTTTAAGTTGCGTTTGTATGTAAGGAATTAATAATTCAACGACTTTTTCTCTTGAAATCAATTCTCCAGCACCTGCAAACAACCGTTGATCCACCTCAGCCAACAAATAAGGATTGTGATAAATCTCCCGCCCCAGCATCACGCCATCCACTTTATTTAAATTTTCCTCGGCCTGTTCCAAGGTCGTCAGCCCGCCATTTAAAATAATCTTCAGCTGCGGAAAATCCTGTTTAAGCTGATAAACCACATCGTAGCGCAACGGCGGAACATCACGATTTTGTTTGGGCGACAAGCCACTTAGCCAAGCTTTCCTAGCATGAACAATAAACGTTTGGCAGCCGGCATTAGCGACCGTACTAACGAAATGGACCAATTCTTCATAAGAATCTTTATCGTCAATACCAATTCTGGATTTAACCGTCACCGGAATAGTAACCGTCTGTTGCATTGCCGCAATACAATCAGCCACCAACTCGGGTTCGGCCATCAAACACGCTCCAAAACGGCCATTCTGTACGCGATCACTGGGGCATCCGACATTCAGATTAATTTCATCATAACCATAATCCTCGATCATACGTGCGCTTATACCCAGCTCACGCGGATTACTACCGCCCAGCTGAAAGACCACCGGATGTTCCGATGTATCAAATTGCAAGAAACGATGATGATCGCCATGAATTAATGCGCCCGTGGTTACCATCTCGCTATATAACAGGGCCTGTTTTGACAATAATCGATAGAAATACCGACAGTGACGATCAGTCCAATCCAGCATTGGGGCCACGCAAAACCGATGAGCTTTGAATTTACTGGGAAAAAGCGCGTATCCATTGGGTTCTAACAATTTTAACATTGATTATTTTTGTACATTTTTAGGTTATTTTTAGACATTTTACAATATTAGATGCACAATAAATGCACAAAAATTAAAATTTGTGCATTTTTATGGCTACGATCACTCAATACAAAAAAAAGTCAGGCAAGATATCCTACAGGGTACTAATCAGAATTGCTAAAAACGGCAACATTGTTCACATGGAATCAGAGACGTTTGACTCCAAGTCTTTGGCCAAAGTGTGGGCGACAAAACGAGAAGCTGAGCTATCTGCACAAAAAGTATTTAAGCCAAAACAAAAGCCGCTTAAAATTTCTAAGGTGATCCAAGATTACATTTCGCAATTTGGTCATAACTATGGACGCTCAAAGAACTACGACTTAGCTCGATTATTGAATTATTCCCTTGCTGAGCTTGATATATCAGAGCTAACTGCACAAATCCTGATCGCCCATTGCATTGAGCGTAACAAGGAAGCCAAGCCACAGACCGTTAAAAACGATGTAATTTGGCTTAAAACAGCTATTAGAACCATGCGCTCTGTCAATGGCTTTACTTTTGATCTTGCTGTGTTTGATGATGCTTACGAAACATTATGGCGTGAAAAATTGATTGGAAAATCTGTCGAAAGAGAACGGCGTCCTACACAAATAGAATTAAGAGAATTATCACGTTATTTTGCTAGGCGTAAGCGATCAATTCCTATGCTGCAGATAATGTGGTTTGCAATTTATTCTGCTCGAAGACTATCTGAAATAACGCGTTTAGAGTGGGCGGATAATGATACAAAGAAGACCACTGGCTTGGTACGCGACGCTAAACATCCTCGGCTTAAGGCTGGCAACCATAGGCGTTTCAAGTATCCACGATCAGCATGGAAAATCGTACAAAGACAACCCGTCAAGAGTGAATTTATTTTTCCTTACAATCCAAAAACGATTGGGGCGAACTTCGATAGAGCGTGCAAGATGTTAGGTATTGTTGATTTACATTTTCATGACTTGCGTCATGAAGCAACGAGCCGTCTTTTCGAACAAGAAATTGTCGATGACAATGGCCGGCGCAAATTGAGCATACCTGAGGTGCAGCAAGTAACTCTTCATGAGTCATGGAAAACACTTCAGCGTTATGTCAATCTAAATCCAGGCGATGTGGATATTTAATAATTCGGATAATTTGCAATTGCCAAGCTGATAAAAATACTGATCAGCACTGCAATTGTCGGTATGATTGACAAAGGTATGGGAATTGGACAAATCAGCCATAAAAGTAACATGCAGCTTAACGCCAACAGCATGTGCGCCGATGTATTGTAAATCGGAGGGATCGGCGGACTGAAGGTGTCTAATTTTAATCTTCGCTCCAATACACCGACTACCAAGCCCATTACCATTGGCAATACCAACCAGATTCCCCACTTCGTCAAGATCACTACACGTAGCGCGGTACTGTAGGCTTGCAATTTTACTGAGGCGGCCCAATCACCCGGAATATCCGCTATGGCTTCTCCGATATGATCACCACTATTTCGGAATTTATCCGAATCGTCATGCCGATCTCTAAATTCATTTGCGAAGGCCGCAATAGCCGTTAGATTTTTTTTATATAAAGCGATTAATTCCAAGTTTATCTGTTCTTTACCACCCAATATTGTGATGGCTCCATTGTAGTCTTGCCTGATATACCCTGATAGGGTTTTCGGACTTAAAAGTGCCGGCAGCGCCAGTGGCGTAAAAAACATAATCATCAGCCAAATCAGAAAATGTTTCCCCATTCAATTTAGTCCAACAGCCCAGCTAATTTAAGTTCGGTCATGGTAAACACTTTCGATGCGCATAGAAGCTTACTCTGCGAACTTGCGAAAGCATCATGCGGTTTATTAACCCATGTCAGTTCTTCGCTGACCGACGATTTCATGATATCATCCAGGTATCCCTGAATACTGGGATCGTAAACCGTCCAGAGTCCACTCCGCTTGATCATAAGCGTCAACCCAAGGCACTGAACCAATTCCTCCGAAACTCGACGAATAAATATTTTCTGCTCTACCAGGTCGTTGCTGTCGGTTTGGATTGATTTTTCAGCTTCTCGAAGGCCCGCATCGAGACAATTAACCAGTAAACTTTCGCCTGATTTCCTGTGATCTGGCCAGTACAGTGTCAGTAAAGAGGTTAAGCGTTGCGATGATTCGCGAAGATTAGGCCATCGAGCAAATAATTCCTGTGAGCATGCGTAGCGTTTCGTGGCCCTACAGGCCTTTTTCATTTCAATTGACGCTGACTGCAGCGGTTTAACCAAAGGTTTTTTCACAAAAAGTAAAGCAGCTTGTTGTTGGTCTGACATAGGTTCAATCCTAATGCGTAATAATTGGCAGTCGTCCCTTAATGACCCTGCCACCGGCTATTGATGCGATGTAATGAAAATTGGGTAAGTGTCCTAGCAAGTGCTGAGGAAACAGATCATGCTCTCCGAATGTTAAGGATTGCCCGCTATTGCCCGAGTAATTGATGATGTTCTCAGATGAATTTACGGCATTAGAGATGCTTTGTTGAACAGTCTTGATCCAGGTTTGCCCAAAGGTCTCAACCACAAACTTTTGTGTATCTCCGTCTTTAATTCGCAAGGTGATCAAATTGTTGCAGTTGCCCACGACTTGTCTGGCTCGCGCCTCGTCACCTAGCCTGGCCACAATATCGGGTAAGGTTTGCGTAGCCATGACCACTTGAAACCCGGCGCCGCGCCCTTTATTCAGAATCTGGATAAACGGCAAATTGACAACCTCAGCCGCTTCGTCGACGAACATTGAGATACGTCCCGGTTTATTGCCGCTGTTGTAAATCATCCCGGCCACTGATGCGAAGTCCGCCAGTACAATGGATCCAATCGCCGAAGAGACGATTGAATCCGACAAGGAGTCCAGGCCGACATACAGCACATGCTTGCCTGCAATGATATTTGAGGTGTCAAGAATAGGCCTTTTGTCGTTTTCATCCTCTTCGTCTGGAGACAATAGATCCCCTAACTCACCTGATGTCAGCATGTTCAATACCGGTATCAAGGATGCGATCATCTTTGAGAAGTGCATGCGGTTATGCTCTACCAGAGACAGCAACCCATCAATGCCTTCCGATCCCTTCGGCCCATTGCTCCAGGTTGTCCGATACCATTCAATAATTGCCAGCCAATCCGGATTGGTTATGGTTTCCATTTTTTTGGCTTTCCCTGCTTTTGCCTTGACAAAGAACGGTTCAGCGCTGATTTTCCAGTCAGGATCGACACGATTGGCGTGACATTCAATGGCGTCTACCAATAGCGACTCCGCGCCGCCTTCAATGAAGTAGCGCAACTGTTTAATTGACGGCCGCTTTCCCTTTTCAAGAAGCCCTTGTGCCACCAGATTGAGCGCCCGAAACGCAAAGGCCGTAAATGCATCTGAGCCGCCTGTCTGAGACGGGAGCAATGCCGCTATGCGTGATGCGATTTCAGTCGTCCGTGTGAAGTTCCGCATGGGATCCAAGCGGATTGATGATCTTGGAAACGCCGGATGAAAAAACAAGAATGACCTATCCCGCCCGGCCCGCTTGCATTCGAGTTCCATGCAATCCCGCAATTCCTTATCACCTTTCGGGTCAATCATGATTACTGTATCGCCGCGATGAATGGCTTGGGTAACCATCACCTCGTAAGCCCGTGTTTTCCCTGCCCCCGTTGTGCCAAACATGATGGTGTGCCCTTCCAGGGATTTAAGTGGAATCAATACCTCATTTTCCTTGCCCATGTTCAGGCCGTGAATCCATGGACTGCCTGGATGCTCTTGCTCATGGCTCATTTTGACACCTGACAACATGTAATCGACCGCACGCTGGGTATGGATGGGCGTCCAGTCGAATCCCCATCCGAACCACATTCTTTCGGGTTTACTCAGTTTTAAGAGTTTGTCTACCTCCAAAAAAGTCAGCATTTCGCCGAGTTTGCCACGCCCTATCAAATCAAGACCTTTTACCGCCGACTGAAGCGTCATAAAACCAAAGCATACCCAAGGAATTAACATTGAGTTTCCACCGGGCAGCACAATGTAGCCGGCAAATGTAGTGGCCGTAGCCACGAACCAGGCACCGGCGATATACAACTCATAGGGCTTTCTAATATAAGGATCGTAATTATTATTTGCCATTCAACAAATCCGCCTTTACCAGAAAGTAACGAGATTTCGGTTTTTCAGTGCTGTCCAACCCGGTTTCATAACCATCAATCAATACCAGCAAACCCGCTGCTTTCAACACGGACACGCAATCATTCAGTTCCAGCTTGGTATCTTTTAACCCTATTCCAGTCACTTTCGTTATGCCGCCAGGCCTTGATTCAAGGAATTCAGCCGGTAATCTTTTTAATCTGTTCAGAATCATCAGCGATCTGCCGGACTGATCGTTATTATCTGTTTTCACTTTACCGAACAAGCCTTCAATTTCTGTTGTTTTCCCGATGCTTGCTTCTTGGTGTTTAAGCGACTCGGATTGCGTTGATTTTGATGATCCGATCAATACGCCCAGGAAGTCTTCACTGGGATTTGAATCGCTTGTCTGTTTCTTTGCTGATTCTTGAGAATTTGTTTGGGCTACTGACGATTGATTACTCAGGCCATCGCCTAATTTTATTTTCAGGGTAGGTTCAGGCGTCTCTTGCTTTGGCTTCTTGGCTATTTTGTCTGGTTTCCCATTTGCCTTCCCCGTCGTTGTATCTTTCTGAGCATTGGGTGTTACTGCTGATTTCTTAGGCGATGTCTCGGTATCTTTCAGGGTGATAGTGGGCGCTGGTTCCGGTGGAGATTTATGTTTTGCTTCTACGGTACTATCGACCAACATGTGGGCTTTGACATTGTCGCTCGCCGGATTGAAATCCTGGTATCCCGCGCTTTCTGAGGGTATGTAATCGGCTGCATAATCATCGTCATACAGGTTGACTGATGAAACAGGTTCGCCTCTGAAAAGCGCTTCAATTTCGGGGTCTTCTTCGAGTAGTGCATTCAGCGCATCTTTCTGCTCGACAACAGGTGCCTCGGGTTTTCCGAGCAGAATATTGATATCAGGTTCAACTTCGGGTTTCTGTGTTTGCGTAACGAATTCCGGGATCACCTTCGAGTTCGAACGCTCTTCTTGACCTTCAATATCTTCATCGGAATCGATTTCGACGTTTTTCTCCGACGACTCAGCGGCTCGGTACTTGGATGCTATTTCTTGGGCAGGGAGATTTTCATCTGATTCCGACTTGGTATTTTTCGCCTCTTCATCCTCATCATCATCTTCTGGACTTAATCTAAGATTACCGTCGATCGGTTTATGTTGGTTTTTGGCGAACAGTGTTTCATAACGAGCAAATTTAAGTGCTTCGACGTGCTTTTTTTCCGCGCTCTCAGCGACTGGTATGCCGATATCGAACAAGTATCCACCGAGTCGGCTCTTTTCAATAATGCCGGCGTCAAGCATAATTTCGGCTAAAATCTCATGTGTATTGGGTAGAAATGGGCACTCCGCCGCCTTGAGTTGGTGTTGCATATCGCTGGCAGCCAACGGCCACACCAGAAAAACGCCATCCTGTCCATGCCATATACGGCCATTCTCTTCGTTTGGAACCCAGCGCTTCTTTTCCACTAAATGCCGCATAGCATCAATTAGCCAAGGCTCAAGATGCATGCCTGTTAAAGGTTTTCCATACCTGTCCTTATCACTCCATACTTCGCGCTGCTGAATTTTGTATGAAACCTTATCGACGATGTTGGACAGCACATTTCTATGGTCTTTTTTGTCAATCAATGCGGAAGCGAGGGTATTAAAAATTGCCCTCTCACCTTTATCCAGAATATCTGCTTGTTCTTTGATCGCATTACTGGCCAAGACATACATCACCCCGCGTTCTTCTGCTGTTCTCCAGCGAATGTGGTAACGTTTTATATTTTTCGTCTGTAGCCATTCATAGAGTGTTTCCATGCTTGGATTCCACTCGATGCCGATCCCGTCCGCGTAGACCGATATTCTTGAAATAGCTGCAATGGCATCACAGTACAAACCAGCCAAAAACGCCGCGTGCGCCCAAAGTGATTCTTCCTCTTTACGTATTTCCGGTGTTGCTCTGGTCAATATGCGCCGCTCTGCGTAGCGAATTGAGAACAATGCCGTCTCCAGGCCAAATGCAAACATGCCTCCCGGCAATTTAAAATGATCCTTATCGGATGCCGGCAGCAAATGCGTCATTGCGGCAAGGTGCCGAATGGGTGACATAATTTTAGTTTCTACTTCCGCTTTGTTATGCGCCCCGGACAATCCTCTGGCCAATATGATTTGCTGGATCGGCTCTTCATTTTTATTGATCAATAATTCGACGGAAACGACCGGTATACCCTCGGGAAAACCTGGCAATCTGTGTGAACGCTCATCAAAAATATGTTCATTTTTTGCGTCAACATCATCTTTCTCTAGCTTTAGCTTGTTTTGCGGCGGCTGTTCGTTTTTCCCAAAGAATTTTGCAGCAATTTTTTTGATCATGGATTACCCACGCTGCTTCATGTACTGATCAATCAGTGACTGAATGTGATGACGCATTTGAACTGGATTTATGATGTTATCGAAGACAATATCAACCTCGCCGTTGGTGCCAGCTGAATCAAGATGTATCGTGCCAATACCTAGCAATCTATCTAAAATGCTTTGCTTTACTCCGACTGTTTTGATATCCCCAAAACGTATTTGCACCTGATCAAGAGCAATAATCCCTTTTTTCAAAATGACACCGTCGCTATCAAAGCAAAGTTTTTTCGCGAAATAGCTGTAGATGAAGCGCAAACTCCAAAGTAGAAGTATAAATCCCCCTAATCTCAGTACTTCACCCCAACCGGGCACACTGAACCAATCTGGAATTTCATGGATGCTCAGCAAGGCAAAAGCCCATCCCATAAACTTGTATGGACTGATTGTCAGCAAGCTTCCCATCACAAATTCTGAGTAATGCTGAATAAACCCTCTGAATGATTGACGGTATTCCCTGCCTTCTTTAAAGGATTCCACATTTTTGTGTTCTTGGTTAAGCCGGCTTTCCTGGCACCGTCTTGCAGTGAATCCCAGATGATTATCTGGCATCACCGTGTATTTATCTCCGGTTTCCCTATTGAGCAAATCGCACATATCCATTGCATCGTCGAAGCTGGCGAAGGAATTCATTCGTAAGTTAATGGAAGCTTCTGTTGTCATAAATTAAAACCGCCTTTTGATTGATGGAGCTTTATTTTGTTGTAGCACGGTTATTTGGCACCCTGACCATAGTGAATCGTGAACGCGTTTCGCCTTTATTACTCATCTGTACGCCAATGACATGAAAGGGTTTTATGTATTGCAAGACTTTCGATTCGATTTTCATTTTTCGAACCAGGTTGTCCCAGTACATTTGATCGACCCCTAGCACGACCTTTGTGGCGACGTTGGAAAAGAAGTCCTCGGAAAAGTGTGTCGGAGATTGGCTGGCACACACCAGACCAAGGCCAAACTTCCTGCCCTCTTTAGCGATGGTATTGAGGATGTTGTTCTGATCGTCTCTGAAAAATAAGTGCGCCTCGTCAATGATCATAATGTCGCGTAGCAATCCCTCCTGCTCCCTTCGGACAGGGCCTTTTTCCATTGCCGCAGAAAACAGTTCCTGCAGTCTGAATTCGACGAACATGCGCTTTTCGTCTTCACGCAATGCGGTAATGTCGTAATGCCAAACCGGATTAGCATGATCAAAAGGCGGTAGTTGGTTTTTAAAAATGCCGCTTTGCTTAAGATTGTCAAAGCGATCCACAATCGACTTCAAAACTTCTTTTGATTCGTATTTGATAAAGTCATCGAGTTCTTTACCTGTTTCAAGATTCTCGATGTATTCCTTGTAGGAACATAACGCTTTGGCTCGCAGGTCGAGTGCCTTTTCGGTTAAATCTTCGTCTGGCTTCGCCCCTGGATGGGAAAGTTGTTTCGATATTTTGTAAAGCTTGGTGGTAACCTTGTTCAGTTCCTCCAATGCCCGCCCTGATTTTGTGTCGCTTCCAATGATGAGTTGTTTCAGTTTTCCGAACGAGTATCTGCAGGCATCATCCATCGTTGGGTAGCGCTTTTGGTATCTTCTCGTAACCCCATCGTTCAATACCCATGTTTTGTAGTTGTCGGCAAAGAATCCGTTCGCTGCGTATAGATCGGTAATCAAATGCCTCATAACCGCCTCTTGCCTTGAACCTATTGGCCGACAGCCGTTAATCGTGGCGATAAAATCCTGTACGCGCTTTCTGACTCCGCCGAAATGTGGATCGGCGCTAACAACAAATGGATTTAAACCGTATTCAGTAGATTCTGAGAATCTAACCGATGAGGCGCCTTTAAGATCAATATCGCCATGCACATCCATGATATGAATACGTGGTGCTGGCGAGAAGCTATGCATTTGCAGTATTGCTCGCCTCAGAAATGTGGTTTTCCCCATGCCGGTTTTGCCCATGATGAGCATGTGGGCGTTAACCAGTTCATCAAAGTCGCAATGAACCGGTGATATTTGGTTTTTTGATAACAGATAGTCGTCTTGACCAAGAAAAATCTTCATTTTTTAAACATTTTAAAAACAATGAAGTTGCTATTTTAGAAGCATGATTTTTTTTGCATCGGGGTGAAAGACGCGCAAAAAAGGCCTCTTTTGAATTGTTATCGCATGGACAGTCCGCAATCAATAACCTTGCCAGTTTCCATGGGCCTAAAATGTTTGTAATCATAAAACCGCCGATTTACGTCATCATCGATTAATAACCGGGTGCAGTCATTGATGCCGCCAATCCCTTGCAATTGAGTAATTTTCTGCTTAAATTCCGCCAGCCTTTCACTACCATATGCATTTGCAACATAAGGATGCAGGGGGTTTAAATAGAATTTTGCATCGATACTTTCGTCCTTCAACCAGAGTGCCAGTTTTTGTAAGTCCTCGAACCGACTGTCAATCCATGGCGGCGCTTTAACTGGTTTGGCGTTGAGCGGAAACTGTTTGCGAATGAAGGCGCCGTGATCTTTCTCTATCTCCTGATCATAGCGCTCAAGATAGTATCGTCCTGTTTCCTCGATGTCGTACCTTACAGACGGATTACCTTTAATTGATGTTACCAACCGGCTAAACCCATCCGAAAGGCTTGACGCAAACAAGTATTCGAAAACAACCCGCTGTCGGCTTTGGTCGCTGGCTTCCGGATGTAATTGATATGCGGGCCCATAGGATTTAATATCGGTAAAAGCGATGGGTTCCAAACCGTACACGACGGTTTTAATTGTGACCCCATCACGTTTTAATCCACGCAACGTTGCCAGAATTTCATCGGGCTTGGCCGCTAAAAAAGCCAGATTGTAAAAATGTCGATCATGAAAATACTGATTCACGAGCCTTGGTTCAACAAGACCCATGATCGATGAGCCAACGATATAGGAGTCCGGTGCGGTACTCTTCGTTTTTACTGAATCCCTGGGTAAATCATCGTTAATTTGTCCAACTATCGCATTCGAAGAATTTGGTGAGGCTTTTTTTGCCTCATTCAGCAAATACTCAACCTTCAGGTAACGTTCATTGGTAGTGGAAGACGTATAACGACCTCCGATTGCGAAACGTGTTTTGAAAATCTGGTAAGGATTAACGACTACATTCCAGACCGGCAATGACCACGCGGCAATCCCCCCGGCCACTAATGCGGCTTTCCAAAACGAATCAAAACTGCCAATAGATAAAGCTTTCATGAGATCCTGACATCCAGATACTGGTGAAAAATAGTGAAGTGAAGTACGTTAAGTTTTTAAAGTTTGGCTCAAGCCGTTGCGCTTCTTTCTGCGCATTGACGTATGTCATGCAGATCAATAGCAAAATACCGCCCTGCACGAATTCCATGCCGGTGATTAATGTCGTTTGGGTGCAAGACTGACAGATTCCGGCAGCAAGGTTAGGTATCGCAAATCCATTGACTCCAATCATCCCTTTCCAGATAGCAAGTGCTTGACCGACAGATTCGGCGCGGAATACGACCCATGCAGCAGTTACGGATAGGAATGTAATTGCGATGGCTACGGGCTCGGACATTCGAATGTCGGCTTTCGTCCAGATCCGGTGAATACCAATAAATATTCCATGTAACACGCCCCAAAGCACAAATGTCCATGCTGCACCGTGCCAAAAACCGCCTACGCTCATGGTGACCGCTGCCGCCAGTAATCCTTTGGCAAATCCATTGCGGTTTCCCCCTAATGGGATATACACATAGTCTCTCAGAAATCTTGAAAGCGTCATGTGCCAGCGTTTCCAGAAATCGGCGATATTGACAGCCTGGTAAGGGGAATCGAAGTTCTGTGGCAGGATAATGCCGAACATCAGGCCAATACCAATCGCCATATCCGAATAACCCGAGAAATCGAAATAAATTTGTAGACCGTAGCCTACAGCGGCTACCCAAGATTCAAAAAATTGAAGCGAGGTATCTGCGGCAAACAACGGGTCTACATGCTCGGCGATTCGGTCGGCAATCGCACTTTTCTTAAAAAGTCCGGCTGCGAACAAGAACAGTCCTTGCGAAAATTGCCTAGCATCAAAATCAATGCGGCCGCGCAGCTGGGGCATCACATCCGAATAATGCAGGATCGGGCCGGCAATGAGGTGAGGGTAAAATGAAATGGAAAACGCGAACCGGCCTAAATTGAAATCGCTGACATAGCCTTTGTAACAGTCGACCAGGTACGCAATAACCTGAAAGGTGAAAAACGAGATACCCAGCGGCAAAACCAATTGCAACAGTGAATGCTGCGAACCAGCAACAACATTCCAGTTTTCAATGAAGAAATTGGCGTATTTGAAATAACCAAGCATGCCAATGTTGTATATAAGGCCTGCGATAAGCAGCGCCTTAGATTTTGTTTCCGATATCTTCTGTCCCAAATAAAAATTGCCGATGGCGTTTCCGATTAAGAGTGGCACGTATCGAGTGTCCCACCAGCCATAAAAGTAAATCGAACAAATGACCACCAGCCACTGGGCGTCGTGCTCACGTTTCATTCTTTGCAAAACCCACCATGCGGCAATTGAGAACGGCAGGAAAAAGTAGATAAATTCTGGTGAGTTGAATAGCATGGTTTTCGCGATTATTCGGCGCCGAGTTATTGGTATTGGCCATCCTAATCGGTAGGAAAAATTTCTGTCGGTGTGAAAGAGGGGCTAAAAGCGACTCTTTTGCTGCCACTGGTGAAAAATGGGTGAGAGATTGATCAACCGTGCATATTCCGATCAAAACCACAACTGATTCCGACTTCAAAACCGCCAGGCATTCTGATCGCAAATCCGCCACCGGATCCGATACAAATCCAGCCAGATTTTGAACTCCGGAGAATTGTTAATGGTTGTCAGATACCTGCCCTTCAGCGCATGATTATCCATCTGCGACAACACTTGGGGCTGCGACTTTGGCTTTGTTAAAACCATGAAAATTTGAATGTCAGCTATTGAGATTGGCTTCTTGCGATCAGCCAATTCACTGTTTCGGCCAAAAAGAGACAATCACGAATCTTTAAATTCTCTTCTGGTAACGTCCGCATGTCACCCGTTTACTGACACTCAATATCACGACACTTCCTTTAACTTTTGTGCCGTTGCATTGCCATACCGGCAATACAGAGAAGGCATCAAAAACAGATTCAATAACGTCGAGGTAATCAAGCCACCGAGTATCACTACGGCCATGGGGTATTCGATTTCGTGGCCGGGCACGTTGCCTTTGAGGATCAGTGGTAACAGGGCCAGACCGGCACAGGCAGCGGTCATTAGAATCGGTGCCAAGCGTTCTTCGGCACCACGCATCGCCAATCCTGCCCCAAATACCTGGCCTTCTTTCTGTTCCAGATGTCGGTAATGGCTTAACAGCATGATGCCATTCCGCGCGGCGATACCCAGTACGGTGATGAAACCGACCAGCGAGCCGAGCGATAGTACCCCGCCACTTAAAAACGCTCCAACAACACCGCCGATCAACGCAAACGGCAAGGTTAACGCCACTAAAAGCACCAAGCGCAGCGAGCGAAAATCAACATGCAGTAACACCAGGATGCCCAGCAATGAAGCCAAACTCAACCACGCCAGCCGTTCGCTGGACGCTTGTCGTGCTGCGTATTCGCCCAGAAATTCCGGGTGATAGCCTTGCGCAAACGTCAGGTTTTTCACGCGCCTTTCAATTTCCCGCGCCACGCCGCCTAAATCGTTGCCACTGACATTGCACGTAACGTCGATTCGGCGCGAGGCGTTTTCCCGTTTGATTTCGTTCGACGTAGGTGCAATGTAGATGTCCGCCACATCGCCCAACGGCACGCGTGCCCCGGATGGCGTATCGATAGTTAGTTGCCTGAGTGCAGCGAGATCATGACGGACCCGCTCAGCACCCCAAACCGTCACGTCGATGACTTTTTGGTCACGGTAAATTTCGCCGACCTTACTGCCTTTAATTAGCGTGGCCGCGGCCCGGCGCACTTGACCGGCCGTCAAACCAAAGTTGGCAGCCACGTCAGGCTTAAGCCGTATCTGTATCTGCGGTACCAATATTTGCGGTTCCACCTTTAGGTTGGCGATGCCGGGCACATCAGTGATGGTTTTACTGACTTCGGCCGCCTTATCTCGTAGCACATCCAAGTCAGGTCCGTACAAGCGCACCACCACGGTCGCACTGGCGCCGGTCAGCACTTCCTTGATGCGTTCGCGCAGATAGGTCAGTACATCGCGGTACAGACCCGGATAACCTTCGACGACTGCCTGGATTTTCGCCACGGTACTGTCGTAATCGACCGCCGTATCCAAACTAATCCATAACTCGGTAAAGTTCGGGCCTACCACTTCGTCGGCGACTTCGGCCCGGCCAATGTGCGAACCGAAATTGCGCACACCGGGAATTGCTCGCAGTTCCTTGCTGACTTGCACGGTAATGCGGCGCATGGCTTCCAGCGAGGTACCGGGCTTTTCGACCCAGTGCATCAAAAAATCGGTTTCCTTGAAGTTGGGCAGAAACGACTCACCGAGTCGCGGTAAAGCGATGGCCGTCGATATAAAAGCCACCATCAGGAAACCTGTTGCCCATTGCGGACGGCTGACGATAGCCGGCAAGAGCTGCCGATAATGCCGCTTTAAAACCTGCGTCAGCGGCGCTTCGCTTTGGCGCGGCTTGGCATTCGGTAATAGCATCAGGCACAAAGCCGGGGTCACGGTCAGCGCTACCAGCAGCGAAGCCAAAATCGCCAACAAATAGGAAAATGCCAGCGGCCTAAAAAAGGTGCCGGCCAAGCCGTCCAGGAAAAACACCGGCACGAACACCAGCGCTACGATCAAACTGGCAAACACCACCGCGCTACGCACTTCCAGCGAGGCCTTCAAGACCACCCGGAAAGTTGACAGCGGATGAACTGCCTCTCGGTTCAACCGCAACCTGCGCATGATGTTTTCGACGTCGATAATCGCATCATCCACCACTTCACCAACCGCAATCACCAGGCCGGCCAGTACCATGGTGTTAAGCGTGCCGCCGCGCAAATAAAGCACCACCGCAGCCGTCAGCAGCGACAGCGGAATCGCCGACAGGCTGATCACGGCAGTTCGCCACTCGAACAAAAAGGCGATCAGAATTACCGCGACTAGCATGCAACCCAATATCAGTGCATCACTTAAATTATTTAACGAACGTTCGATGAAGGTTGCCGGACGAAAGATAGTCGGATCGATGTCGACCTCGTGCAGACCGGGTTGCAAAGCCGCCAATGTCGCTTCGACCTTGCGAGTCACATCCAAGGTATTGCCCCAGGGTTGTTTTTCGACAATCAGCAGTAAGCCCGGCCCATCGTTGATCACTGCATCGCCAATCGGCGGCGGGTGACTTTCAACGATTTCAGCCACATCGCCCAAGCGCAATGGCACACCGCCAGTGAACTGCACCACGGTGCGCGCCATATCGTCCGGTGTTTGCAGCGAAGACACATGTGTCACCGGCAGGCGTTGATTGGGTAGATCAACAAAGCCGCCAGCCGATACGGTGGCCGCATCGCCCGCCGCACGCACCACCGCATCCAGCGTCACGCCGTTGGCGGCCAGGCGATCAGGATCGACTAGCACCTGTAACTGCCGATCACGTTGCCCCCAAATGGCTACGTTGGCCACACCCGGCACCGCCATCAAGCGTGGGCGAATGGTCCACAAAGCCAATTCGGACAATTCCATCTGCGACAGTTTTTTCGATGAAACGCCAATCTTCAGCGCCCGACTGGTGGACGATAACGGCGATAACATCACCGGTGCGCGCGCCACAGCCGGCAGGCGTGGTGTGATGGTGGCGATGCGCTCCTGCACCAACTGCCTGGCCCGCATCAAATCCGTGCCTTCCTGGAAAATACAGACCACTGACGACAGACCCAGCACCGACTTGGAACGTAGGGTTTTTAGCCAGGCCGTGCCGTTGACCGCGTTTTCCAAGGGCACGGTGATCAGGCTCTCCACTTCCTCTGTGGACAATCCGGGTGCCTCAGTCTGGATTTCAACCAGCGGCGGTGCGAATTCCGGGAACACATCCAGCGGCATTTGCCGGGCGGCTTGCACACCCAATATCACCAGTACCACAGCCAAGGCCAGCACTAATAGGCGTTGACGTAGCGCGACGGTAATCAGCCAGCGCATCATTTGCCGACTCCAAACTCGGTGCCGAACAATTCGGCGACCCCTGTGGTGACCACTTCGATACCCGCCACGATGTCGCCCGTCACGGCGGCTTGATCGTCAACCACCCGCAATACCTGTACCCGACGGCGCTTATAGACATTGGCTTCCAGCGCTTGATATATCCAGCTGCCGCCACTCACGTCATGCACAATCGCCGACCAGGGTATGACGAGATTTTCGTCTTCGCTTCGCAACGGGATTGAAACACCGACCCGCTGACCGGGGCGGAATGCGGCATCCGAATTTTTCACTGCGTAGAACAGATCGACCGTGGCAGCAGTCGGATTGGCGGAAGGCGGCGCTGCTACCGGCAAGGCAGGACGAGAGACATTTTCAGGCGAATCTTTCAGCCCGCCAACACGGGCTTGGGCGGTGGTGTTCAATCCCGATAAATCATCGACATAGACCGGCACCCGCACCCAAAACGTGCTGCGGTTGTTGACGTCCAACAGCGCGGGACCGAGCAAATCGCGGCGAGCATGTGCGGTTTTCAAAGCGGCCTCGGCCATGCCGACCTGCGCCTTGGCATCGTCAACAGAGCGTTCGGTGCCCACCTTGTCGCGACGCATTTGTTCGGTCCGATTCAAGACTTGTTGGGCGGCTTGCATCTGCACCTTGGCTTGATCCACCTGACCATCGGCGTCGATTTGCGATTGCGCCAAACGCACGAGCTCTGCCGGTGCCAGCGATGGCAGGATGGTATAAACCGATTGGCTGTTACTGTTTGCTGAAGCATTCAGCGCCGGCAGTGTTATCTCGCCGCCGAACAAGCGCGTGCGGGTTAGCGGTCGTTTTTCAACCGTCGTGGTAACGATGCCGAGCCGGTTGACGGCTTCCGCTGTCAATACAACTTTGGTCAGATCACTTTCCTTCACGGGATGTTCGATTTTGGCAGGCGGCGGCGATGTTGGTTCGGCGGCCGGTAGGTTGCCAGCTAAAAGTAATAAAACTGATAGCAGGAGCCGACAAGTCGATGACTTGTGGTTTGGATACGCGGGGTTCATAAATATCCGACCTTGGAGTCCAGTAAATAAGCAGTTAAGCAGGCTTCGGACGCTGGCCGACGCTGCGTTCCAGTTCTGCGCGGGCGCGGCGTAAATCGGCGGCGGCTTGCGCGGTTTTCAATTGCGCGTCCAGCCAACGGCGTTGGGTTTCGAGTACGAAGAGGTAGGTGACATTGCCTGCCGCGTAGGCGTTTTCAGCATCCTGTATGGCGGCTCGCAGCGGCGGCAGGATAGTCTGTTGCCACTGTTTCAGACTTTCACTGGCCTGTTGCAATCGGGCATGGGCTTCGCGGACATCCAAGGCAATCCGTTGTCGGGTGGCGACATATTGCCTGGCGGCCTTATCAAAGCGTGCCTGGGCTTGCGCGACGCCACCTTGATTTTGATTAACGATAGGCAATGTCACGTCTAAGCCTGGTCCTGCCAATAAAGGCCCGTTGACTTGCTTGGCGTTGAGACTGGCGGTGAAATTAAATACCTCGGCGCGCGCCAAGCCGATACGTTCGCCAGCGGCTTCTACATTAATTTCTGCGGCACGTAGATCGGGGCGAGCCAGTAACGCCTCCGCGACCAGTTTTTCCGACTCAAATTTTTCGCCATTGGCTAAGGCTTCCGTACTGATGGCATTGGGCCACTGTTCCAGACTCAGGCCGACCAGATGCCGTAAACGCTCATTCGCTATCTCGCAATCGTGTTGCAGGCGGCTGTGTTGTTCCTGGGCTTGCAGGGCATCGACTTGAGCATTGGTGACTTCCAGCTCGCTGGCTTCGCCAGCGCGCAACCTAGCTTGTGTGAGTTCGGCGATATTGTGACTCAGGCTTACAGCGGCTTGAGCCAGTTGCAGGCGTTCTTTGGCTAGAGTTAGCTCGGCATGCGCCAATCTGACGTCGCGAATCAAGTCCAATCCAGTCTGCACCAGGCGTTGCGCGGTTTGTTCAACATCCAATTTAGCCAACTCGACCCGTTGCGGGCGCAGCCAGAAAATTTCCAACGGATAGCGTATCGTCAGTTCCAAAGGTTTTGCTCCCCAAGGTACCAACATCGAAAAAGTGGGGTTGGGCAGCATCCCAGCTTGCACTAGATCGGCGCGAGACAGGCCTAAATCCGCCAAGGTCGCGCGAAAGGCCGCATTGTTCCATAGCGCCAAACTGACCAACTCGTCATCGGATAAGCCGTCATTTAAAGCGATATTGGCCGGCCATGCGGTTTCGTCGGCATCGGTTTCGGCAAAATGCTGACCGGTACGTCGCTCCAGATCGTCGGCAACGTCACTCAAACCCATGCCTTGCGGGGTACAGGCCGTCAACGACAAAGCGAGAAGCGCTATTGGAAAGCGACTGGCAACAAAAGGCGTCATGCGCTCGCCTCCGGGAACGACAGAATCACCTTGAGGCCAATGCCGCCATCCCCATCGGCCAGCCTAATAACAGCCTGATGCTGCTCGGCTATTCGCCGCACAATGGATAAGCCAAGACCACTGCCGGATTCGGCGCTATTCAATACGCGGTAGAATCGGTCGAACACGCGAGCCCGCTCATCCAAGGCAATGCCTGGGCCGGTGTCGTTGACTTCCAGACGAATCGCAGTGGCTTCGCCGGTGACACTGACGTCAATCCGTGCATCTGCTGGTGAATAGCGGATGGCGTTATCGAGCAGATTGCCGAGCAGAATACCTAGTGCTTCTTCGACACCGGTAACCATCACATGATCCGCGCGCGACAGGCCGAGATCGATGTATCGATTGGCGGCTAACGGTGCAAAATCGGCTACCACGTTCCGCGCCAAATCATCCAAAAATAGCGGCGTGAGCGGATAATCGCCAGCCTCTGGATCGAGGCGAGCCAAGATCAGCAATTGCTGAACCAGATGACTGGCGCGGGCTATACCTTGTCGTAAGGTTTGCATAGCTAGATCACGCTGAGCGGGTTCAGTGGCACGCTCGGCCAGTTGTGCCTGCAAGGACAGTGCTGTGAGCGGACTACGAAGTTCGTGCGCCGCATCAGCAGTAAACAGGCGCTGCGCCGCCAGTGCCTGATCCAATTGACTCAGCAGCGTGTTTATTGCGCTGACTAAGATGCTAACTTCTTCCGGTAAGTCGTTATTCGGGATCGGATCTAATGAATGAGGATTGCGACACGCCACAGCATCAGCCACATGAGCCAATGGCGCCAAACCGCGACCAATCGCCCAGCCAACCAATAACGCCAGTCCCGGCAGTAAAATCAGTAACGGCGTCAATAAATGCAAGGCAACTTCGTTGGCGGTTTCACGGCGTTCTTGCGTCGTTTGAGCGACCTGGACAAATCCACTATCGGTTTTTAAATTAAATACTCGCCAGTCTTGGTTCTGCCAGTTAAGCGTGTCGTATCCTAGTTTTCCGCCTTGCGGTAATGGTGAAAACGAATGGGATCGAAACAGAATTCGACCATCCGGACCACGGATCTGACTGACTAAATCAATGCCATCGCTGTTTAACCCAGAGCTGTTTGTGTTGGGTTTAACATCTTGCAAGATCTTTGAATGGGACAAGGAATAAGCTGCTTCACGCAACACCTTGTCGAATAGTTCGTCAATTTCTTCGTGAACGTTCAGCCAAGTCGGCACGGCAAACGTGATACCGGCAACCAGCAGGACGGGTATTAACCAATAGGTTAGCCGATTGCGAATAGAGGTGTTCATGGCTTCACCACTTTAAAACCGACGCCACGGACATTAAAAATAATGTCAGCACCGAGTTTGCGGCGCAGATTGTGCAGGTGGACATCGACCGCATTACTCGCCACTTCCTGGCCCCATCCATAGAGGCGCTCTTCCAATTGCGGACGGGACAGTACAGCGCCAGGCTGTTCCATCAAAGCATATAGCAATGCAAACTCGCGGGCGGATAAGTCTATTAAAGTGTCGCGTAACCAGGCCTCGTGACTCAGCGGGTTAATGCGCAAGGCGCCGTATTCAATGTCTGACGTGCCGCGTCCAGCACTTCTGCGTACTAGCGCATGAATACGGGCAACGAGTTCTTCCAAGGCAAAAGGTTTGACTAGATAATCGTCGGCGCCGCTATTGAGACCGGCGACTCGATCACTTAGCCCATCGCGTGCTGTTAGGATTAACACCGGGATGGCGTTGCCGGATTTACGAAGTTCGACCAGTAGCTCCTGGCCGGATAGGCGCGGAAGCCCTAAGTCAAGCAGCAATAAAGCGTACTCGCTCGCCGCATGAAATAAGGCTTGTTTGGCTTGTTCCCCGTCTTGTACCCAATCGACCACGAAGCCATCCAACTGCAATCCATCCCGGATCGATTGGCCGATCATCGGATCGTCTTCCGCTAGTAACAAACGCATATTGACCTTTAAAGTTATTCATCTGGTCAACAGTGTACATGAACAAGATTTAAGTAATAGTTAAGGCAGTTCGAATATTCGGGAAGGTATAGATAACGGTCGTTCGTTATTGGAATTGATCAAGGGCGGCTTGGGGTCGATTGCAACAATTCGCCACCTCCCAAAGCCGTCATTCACTACTTGCGTAATCGTATCGGAGTTGGTGGCGGTTTTGCGATTGGAATCGGTGGCCGACAATCAATCGGAAAAGGTGGCTGTTTTCAATCGGGATGGGTAGCTGGTTTGGGTGGAATATGCACAACCGGGCAATCCAAGTATTTTTTCTGACTTTTGAACGAAATCTTGAAAAGGATGGAGGATGTCAGTATCGATTAAGAAATACGTCCTTTTTCTGCCTTTCCTTCGTGATAATTACGCTGATGACAGTCAGATTGCTATGCAGATTTTTGTTCCCTCTATTTTCATAAATGAGATCGCTTGCAGCCTCGCCCGCCCATCCCAGTTCTCGAAAATTCATCAGATAAGGACTTACCGGCAATAAACGCGCATCATAATGTCGCAAAATTGATTTATCTTCGATCGTGTTTTGTTGTTCGTTTAACAGGCTCGCTCTTACCACTTCCTCTTCGGGCAATAGATAGGTTGGGTAGTAATTTTTTCGAATACGCTCTGTTACCAAGAACCAGGTTTCCTCGTCAAAATACTCTTGTTCCTCAAAATAAGTGAAACGAGCTTTCTTTCTGAATTTTTTGTTATCGATCTTGCGATACGATTCGTCCAGCGCCAGAATTTGCTCGCATTCATAGCGGACAAGCTGGTAACTTTTCCGTGCGTTAAACGCAGACCCTGATTGACGCGCTTCTGCACACTCATCAATTGCCAGTGTTTTTAGCGGATTTGGCTTTGGTGGTGCAGTTGCGCAACCAGGAAGCCATAATGCTATCGACACCATCAAAATGTTGAGCGCTCTTTTCATTGGTAGCCTCCCGCCAGGTTTCCGCCTAAACCGTGCGGGTAGCGCCGATGCGCTTCCTTGCCGAGGATGGATTCAAGCTCCTGATAGTGCCATGGTCTACATAGTGTTTTTTGCATTATCACTGACGACTTCGCCATTAACCCGTTAATCTCGATCAACTCCTTGTCGTTTAATTGGCCCAGCTTTCCAGGCAAGACGGTTGCTTTTGAGTTGCGCTCTTCCAATTGTTTCTGGCCTTCTAAATCGCTAATTCCATGTCTCTTGTTTCTTTCGGGCAATTTCATGTCCGGGTAGTGTTCGTCGATATACAGCCCCTTAACGAATTCCCAGCACAGTGCATATTCCTCTAGCGGATCTGTTCGCATCTTTCTTTCGGACTCGGGTGATCTTACAAGATCAAGCGCCATAATTTTCTGCACATTAACAATTTGATGGCATTCGTGATGCGCCTGCAAATACCCCTGCTCGCCGCTGATCTTGGTTTCAGACATCCGTTTCATGGCGCACTCATCCATCTTCGCATTTTGCAATAAGGCGAATCGCTGAGCCTGCGTGCAACTGGATAGTCCCGCGACAATCATTAACAACATAAACAGCCTAAACATAACACTTCCTCTTCTTTTAGCTTTGTAGCTAACTCTCTCACATCTCGTAAAAGACGCAAGGGGTGATTTGTTGTTTTTGATCCCTGTCTACACCTGGTCTGGGGGATGGTAAATTTGCAGAAACAATGAAAAATATTTTTAGTGATTCACTGAAATAATTTACTTTTAGAGACGGCTTCTGATGATTACTCTTATTATCATCACTAAACACCAAAACCCAACTATGGAAATTAACCAGGTGATTTTTCGGGGTCTGCGGTCAACTGCATTACTCTGGAAACCTTGTACCTTCTGGCTTTCTGGTTTCATTGCTGTTCAAGATGTTGCTTAAAGCTTGTCCTCTTACCAAGAAGATTACTGCAAGTCTGGTCGCTTTAAGGTCGGTAAAGGTGACAAAGAGTGGCGTTTTTGCCTGGTATGGATGTAGTTCTGAATTAAGATGTTGCGCTACAGGGCTTACGCAAATCCGGTTGACGAGAGCCGGCATGGTCGACTTAGTTTTGAACACTTCAGGTATGATATTGATGTGAGAGTCGATGCAACAACATCAACAAAATAATTGCAAAAGATACCTGAGCCGTTTCAGTCTCGGTCAGATCGCGACAAGAACCTGTTATTTTTGTATTGGCCCGCGTTGGATGAGGGAAATCTTTTGAGGAATTTAGATCGGTCGATGTCGGTTGGAAATCAACTGCTGGCGATTATTAATTTGAGACAGACTGACCACCTGAAACCGACCCGAAGTGGAGTGCTGAATTTATTTAACACATTCGTCAGTTCGTATCATTTTGTTTGGTATTTTTTATTCTATCCGGCGCAACAGGATTGATGCTGTTGAATGGGTGGGCATTTAACCGAACCGTAAGAGCAAAACACGCAGCAATCACCTTGCTTCGGTTTGAGCAGGGTGCCGCAGGACTTGCAATCATAGAAAAACTGGCAGGCATCGGTCGGCATGGTTTCCGTTTCGGCATGCCCGCAGTGCGGGCATGTAATTGTCGAGTCCAGAATCACACCATTCATTTTCCATTCCCTTTGACGGTGGACGGATAGCCGGCGGCCTTGGTTGCTTCAGTCAATTTGTCCGCCGTAGCCACTGTATCGTCGAATTGTACCGTAGCAGTCTTGCTCGGATAATCGACTGTAACCTGTTGCACGCCGGCAATGCGTTCCAGGGCTTTTTTGACCGTAATCGGACAAACGGCGCAGGTCATGTTCTGTACATCTAGCGTGACCTTGCGGGACGCAGCCAGCGCTACGCCGGTTATAACGACAAGCGCCAGAAAGAGCAAAAGGACTCTAGTTTTCATCGGATTTTCCTCAATAGAACAGTGGAGCGAACCACGGAAATGCCAGTAGACCTAACAAAGGGATGGTCACGCCCCAGAAAATAAAGCGTTGCTTTCGAATGACTTCATCATCGGTGCAGGGTTTGCCTGGTTCGCATATCTGGGTTGACAGGTATAGTTTGCGGTACGTCAGCCCAATAAAAAGCAATGCCAGCCCCAAGAATACGGGGCGCACCGGTTCGAAGGCGGTCAGATTTGCCACCCAAACACCGCCAAGGCCAAGGCTCAGTAAAACTAAAGGAGCGACGCAACAAAGGCTCGCGCCGATCCCGGCAAGAACACTCGCAATCATGGTTTGTTTTAGATTCATGGTGATTACTCATATTTCTTCGATTAATTTATTATAAGCACCGTACCTATGTACGGAGGCAAGTCCATGACACAAATAAACTTCACGATTGGCGCACTGGCGAAAATGGCCGGGGTGAATGTCGAAACGATCCGTTTTTATCAGCGACGCGGCTTGCTTGTGGAACCCGTAAAGCCATTCAATGGCATTCGACATTACACCGAACACGACGTGCAGCGCGTCCGTTTCATTAAACAAGGCCAGAAACTTGGCTTCGCACTCGATGAGATTTTGGAGTTATTGAGTCTTGAAGACGGGCAACATTGCCGGGAAGCAAAAGAAATTGCGCTTAGAAAACTTGTTCTAATTCGCGAACGCATCGAAGGCTTGCGCACAATGGAAGCAGCCTTATCCAATTTGGTCGAGAGCTGCGCTAGCAACACCGATTCAGTATCATGCCCGATTATCCTTAGCCTTCTAAAAGCATCGGCATAAAGCAAATTTTTGTTTCTTCGCTATCCACAGTCGCGTGAATACCTGCCATGGCCTGGACTGTCCCACTGTCACTTGAAGACGGATCTTCAAGCTCTCAGATGGCACTAAGCCCGGTTGGAATGATTTGCTATTTTCATCGCCGAAAAACCGCCTTGCCCTAGGGCTCATGGCTTATTAGGATGACTCGCTTTCGCACTGCTCATTACCTGGTTGCTCAACATTTCTGACCAAATTATTCACAAATTCCTGAAGCGCTCGTTCCTGCTCATCATTCAATGCGGTACACGACAGCGTTAGAGTGATTTTTTTTCCGTTATTTCTCAGATTGCCCACAGCTTTTCCTTTTTTGTTTAGGAAAAGCATCGGTTCCGATTCCTGTGAATTTTTATTGCTTGCAACCCGCTTAGTCACTGGACCATGAGCTGTCTGATTTACGGCGCCGGATTGCATGCTCGCAATTAGCTCAATCTCGGACACCATGCGTATTTGAGACAGTGCCCCTGTCTCTATGAGCTCAATCGCCTTCATTGTTGCTTCGTGGTATTTTTCCGATGCTCCTTGTTCTTTGGCGAACATTCTCTTTAGATCTTCAGCTGCCGTTCTATTGAGAAGGGATGGCTTGTTATCTAGCGATTCTCTTAACCATACGGGTAACTCCATGAACGCCAGATACCGGTACAGTTCAACGCGCGTTTTTTTTAGGTAACGAGCTAATTCGGCTCTACTTTCAAACCGATCTTTAATGCTTTGAATAGCTAATGCCACTTCGTAATCACTTAGATCCTCTCTGTCTACGTTTTCCGCCACAGCTATCAGAACCATTTGCATGTCATCAGCGCATTTGACTATAGCGTTGATATGGGACTTTTTTAGTAGATTGTGTGCCCGCCACCGTCTTTCGCCAACAATGATTTGGAATCGGTTTTCGTGTTTTCTTACGACAATAGGCTCGATCAATCCATGAACATCAATTGATTCGGCTAATTGCTCAATTTTATCTTGCTGGAATTCTCGTCTTGGTTGCCATGGATTTGGGTCTATTAATTCCATTGCCACTGGCTGACTTTCGCCATCGTTGCCGATCAATGAGAATATCGGCTCTGATGCGCGATGTTTATCCAAGTTATCCATGGACATGGATTTCAGCTTATCAAGAGGGGATTGTTTTTTATTTTCGTTCATCGCAAGAATCCTACATTCATCTGTTCCATAATGGAACACATCGAAATTAAGCGTTGCCGCTTTCGTCGCTTTTTTCAAGCCCCAACGTGTTTATCAGGAATGTTGCAAGATCAGCAAAATCTTTTGCTACTCTCCCGTCTTTTTCCATTTTTCGTATAGGGACGCGAGCAATCGATGCGTCGCCGACTTTGGCGCCTGCATGTATGATGACAGGCAAAATATTTCCAATTTTTTCCTGTACGGTCTCTAAAATAGCTTTACAAGCTCGTCTACGTTCATCATGCCTTGAAATCAGCACTCCTATATTGACCAAATCAGGATTAATGCTTTCTTTTATTCTTTCGATATAGGCGACCAAATCGGCAACTCCATACAAGGGGTACTGGCTACTTGTTTCGATTGGAACTATATAATGGGTGGATGCGGCAAGGGCATTACCGGTTAGCAGCCTTAGCGACGGCGGGGTGTCTATAATTATTACATCGTAAGCCTCGCGCAACAGCCCGATACGGCGACGCATTTCCTCATAAGGTCTCGGCGAATGATTTCTAAGCGACTCTTCTACTGACTGATCGAGTTCCAAAGAACCAGGAATTAGATGCACATTTTCAAATCCAGGGTTTGTTTCAACCTGAATCGATGCCATTATTTCTTCAAGATTACCCCGAAACAGTGTGCTTGCGTTTTTGCTCAAAGTCGATGGATGAGCGACACTTATATGAGCACTCGCATTTGCTTGTGGATCAACGTCAATGACAAGTACGTTATATCCTTGGCTCCCAAGTTCGGCTGCAAGATTTACTGCTAACGTTGTTTTTGCTGAACCGCCTTTTTGAATGGCTACAGATATAACTGCTGCTGGTTTTTTGATTTTTTGCTCGCTCATTTTTATTCCTTTGGCTTTGCCTAAATGTTAGAGATTTTTGATGTGTTCCATAATGGAACACATGGTTTTTTATGATGCAAAACCCATTCTCCAGACATTTTTAAAGATGCAAGCCCTTGAATTGATTTTTTTGAATAACGATGTGTTCCATTATGGAACACATCAATTTCTAGTGAATCTTGCGCAGCCATGCTATTTCGATTTCCCCATGTCGAGCATGGCCTTGTACCGCTCATCCCGGTCAGCATGTACATAAATAGATGTCGTTGCGAGATTGCTATGACCAAGATTGTCCCGGACAATGGCCAGTGGTACACCATTGGCTACTGCATGACTGCCATGGGTATGTCTTAGCCAATGAGTACTTGCTTTCGATAAGCGTTCAGCTAGAACTGGATTTTCCTTCGAAACTTCCTCCGCTGCTTCTTTAAAGAACCCCTTGAGCATTTGATATAAAGCTGATGCTGTCATGGATTCTTTTGCTTCGCCACGTAATTTCCCGATTATCGGCGTATCTTGAGATGTAAAACCAACTGCCCGCAATCCTCTTTCTCGCAAATGTGAGTTAATGGCTTCCAGTACATCTGAGTGTATTGGAACCTCTCTATGCTTTTTGCCTTTTCCAATCACATCAAGCCACCACTGATCTTCGTTAGAACTACTTACTTGCCTCAAGTCTCCGGTACTTGCCTTTACCATTTCATGTAGACGAAGCCCGGTGTGATAGGCGAACGTCAATACGAACACAATTCTTCTATACGCTGACATCTGACTATCGGTCAAAACTTCATTACTTGCGTTTTTCTTTGCGTAGCCTTGCACAAACTCCCAAAGAGTCGGCGAAAACGATCTGTCTGCGCCATTGTTACGTCGACCGAATGACTGTGTGCTAAGTCCTGAGAATGGATTGCTATCTAAATATCGTTGTCCAACCAGCCATTCGCACAAAGCACTCAAAATAACTTCTGCCTGTCTAATGCTAGATGGTTTTAATGGGCCTTTGAATGGCCGCCAATCTTTAGACCATCTTTGCGCGGGTTTTCCAATCCAGCGGTCTGTCGGCAAAGGATCGGCAAGAAATCGCCTGTACTCCGCACAATCAGGTGTTGTCAACGATGACATGGACTTCTGTTTCTCCATTATTGACCAGAGCAGGAATCTCTCGGCTTCTTTCCTATAGGCTCGATGTGTTGGCGTTCCTTCGTCCCACAAAGACAGCCAGGCAAGAATTGACTCGTAATCATTGCGTGCATCAATTTTGCATCGACTAATATCTGCACGATTCGATCCCGACTCACCAGCAAGGTGAGTTGGTGGTGCAAATCTCTCTAATGGTGCGACGTCATGAGATTGTGATTGTGTATTGACCTGAGCATGATTGATCTTGCTTAAATCAAGCTTGATGCCCAAGTCAGATTCAGAAGAAGTAAAGAAATTGTGTATGGTCTCAGCTGATTTCTGCCCTAAATTTGGTAGAGGGTGTAAAACTTTCCGTGTAAACCGCCATTAAAAAACTTCTGTTAGTCGGTCTTGGTACAGAATCATAAACTGATTCAGCGCTGGCTTCCAATCGCGAATCGGCATGGTCCATTTCTTGGCCGCTTGCTCAATGGC
>JAUYMX010000535.1 GCA_030699345.1 Methylococcaceae bacterium | reverse complement strand
ATATTACTGGGCGGTCGCACAGCAGAAGCAATAGCACTAGGCAACGTCTCCACCGGCGCCCAAAACGACCTGGAAAAAGCCAGTGAAATTGCCCGCGCGATGGTTTGTTATCTGGGCATGAGCGAAAAACTCGGACCACTGACTTACGGCAAACGTCAGCAATTACAGTTTTTGGAAACCGAAACTACCGAAGATAGAAATTAGAGTGACGACACCGCTCGCTTGATGTATGCTGAAGTAAACGCACTGGTCGAAGAAGGCATGCAAAGAGCGCAAGAGATTATCAATCGAAGACGGCAAGACTTGGACAAACTGGCTGAATATCTACAAGAAAAAGAAGTCATACAAGGCGACGAAATCGACGCCCTGTTACTTAAGTAATCTTCATCTGCGTGGTTTCCCGGGGTTTGCAGGTATAGACTAGCTGGCAAATACTCGGTCAATAGTCTGAAAAACGTCAGCGAACATATCGCTCGTTAATCGCTTGGTTTGAATGTTGTAACGGCTGGTATGGTAGGAATCAACCAAGGTATGTCCAGCGGGCAAATCATGCTTTACATTATGCCCGAATGCCGCACTACTCAGTTTTAACCCGTATGCTTTTAATACCGACTGATGGGCGATGGTGCCCAATGCCAGTATCACCGATCGCTCCGGCAAATTAGCCAATTCCGCCGCTAAAAACGTATTGCACTGTTTGATCTCGGCATTGGTTGGTTTGTTTTCCGGTGGCAAACATTTGACAGCGTTAGTAATTCTGCAATTTTTAAGCTCCAGCCCATCAACCAGCGACTCGGAAGTTGGTTTGTTACTGTAACCAAAATCGTACAAAGCCTGATAAAGCAACAGCCCGGCATAATCGCCGGTAAACGGCCGCCCCGTTGCATTGGCGCCATGCATTCCAGGCGCCAAACCAACGACCAATAACTGAGCCTGACTGTCGCCAAACGGCGCTACCGGACGCGCATGATACGCAGGATGCTTTTGTTTTACCTCACACAAAAAATCATCAAGCCGCTTACATTGTCGGCACTCCTGGTCGAATATTTTTTTGGAATCCATACTGGGAAAATTAACGGTGGTTACTTGATTAAAGTCTGATTTAATTAATTGCAGCTTTTCAGACCGAGGGAGTTTTTTTATTGCACTTTCTCGTTTACTGGCCGAACTACGATCATGTCCGGTTTCCAGGTAAACCAGCGTTTTAGGCTGGCGTCCACGAAAATATTTGGCGCCTTGCTGATTTTTATGTTGATTAAAACGTCTGATGACGTCATTGGTGATGCCGGTATATAGGGAGCTGTCGGTACACAGAATTATGTAGACATACCAGTTCATGAGAGTTGAACATTAAACAGTAGTTCCAAAAAGGAAGCCTACCCCTGCAGTTAAACCCATCGCTAATGCGCCCCAAAATGTTACTCGCACAGCGCCCTTGATAATACTGGAACCGCCTGTATAAGACGCTAAAATGCCTAGCAATGCTAAAAAAACTAACGATGCCGCTGACACTACCACTATCAACTCTTTAACTGGCACCAACACGACCAGCAACAAGGGTAACGCCGCTCCGATGGCGAAGGTCAATGCCGAAGTCAACGCTGCTTGAATAGGTTTTGCGGAGCCTGTATCCGAAATACCTAACTCATCTCGTGCATGAGCCCCCAAGGCATCGTGGTGCATCAATTGTTCTGCAACCTTTTCAGCAAGCTCAGGCTCCAAGCCGCGAGAGATGTAAATAGCTTGTAATTCATGTATCTCATGTTGTTCGTTTTCATCCAGTTCTTTGCGCTCACGATCTAAATCAGCTCGTTCTGTATCGGCTTGCGAACTGACCGATACATATTCACCCGCCGCCATGGACATGGCGCCAGCAACCAGTCCTGCCACGCCGGTCAGTAGAATATTTTCATGTGTGGCATTGGAGGCGGCAATACCAACAATTAAGCTGGCTGTCGAGACTATACCGTCGTTGGCGCCTAGTACGGCGGCACGCAACCAACCGATTCGATGGCTACGGTGTCTTTCGTCATGATGATGAAACATTAGTTTTCCTTTAAAAATCGGATAGTGTTTTGGGTGGGATAGCCGCTCGCAAGGCATTTAAGACGGCAAGTACATCGATGACTTCCTGAGTAATCGCACCAGCCACCGGACTAAGATAACCTAATCCAGCCAGTACCATACCAATCACACTCAGTACCATCCCTCCTACGGCACTTTGCAACGCAATTGTGCGCATTCTTGCGCCAATGTGAAAAAGCTCGTCAACTTTTAATAAAGAACTGTCCATAATCACCGCATCCGCGGATTCCCCGGTAATATCGCTATTTTGTCCAAAAGCAATGCCGATAGTGGCAGCTGTCAGCGCTGGCGCATCATTAATGCCATCGCCTAAAAATACGGTTTTGGCAGATAGCGTTTCTTGTTTAACCAACTCCAATTTTTGCTCGGGACTTTGACTAAAAAAAACGTGTTTAATGCCTACTTGCTCGGCCAGATACCGCACTTCTGATTCCCGATCACCAGATACCAGCATTACCCGGTCAAACATGTGACTAGGTCTTAAATGGTTTATAAATGATGAACTATCGCTACGCACTTCATCCCTAAACTGTAATGTTGCTGCATATTCACCATCAATCAACACCACACATTCGAGACCACCCGAACTTGGAGGTAATTCAGCGGCAGTTAAAGGGTCTTGATCGCTATAGTTTTTTCGGCTGGTAATTTGCACCTGCTTGCCAGCGACATTGCCTTTCAAACCGTCTCCAGGCAATTCGGTGATATGGGTGACGGGTAGCAACTTGATCGCAGCACGTTCCGCAGCTTTAATAATGGCATTTGATAACGGATGTTTGGAATAGCGTTCCAGGCTGGCGATGAAGCTTAAAATATCCTTCTCACTGTAAGCTGGGGTAGTAATCAACGTAGTGAGATTTGGCCTACCGTAAGTCAATGTACCTGTTTTATCAAAAATCGCGGTGCGGCATGCGCCAATGGTTTCTAAAATAGCAGGATTCTTGATAATGATTTCCCGCCGGGCCGCCAGTGAAATGGAGCTGATAATAGTAACTGGTATGCCGATCAGCAACGGACAAGGCGTAGCTATCACCAATACAGCCAAAAACCGGATAACATCACCACTGCTTGCCCAGGCGATCAAGGCAATAATTACGGCTAACGGCGTGTAAAGCGCTCCCAGCTGGTCACCCAATCGCCTGATATTTGGGCGATATTGTTCAGATGAACGCATCACCTCCATAATTTTGGCGTAGCGGGAATCAACTGACAGCTTATCGGCACGAATGGTTAATGCCGAATCACCATTAATAGCGCCGGAAATAACCATAGAACCGGTAGTTTTCGACATCTGGTAAGGTTCGCCAGTAAGAAACGATTCATCCATGGTGCCGACACCTTCCAGCACAGTACCGTCAACGGGACAGATCTCATGCGGCAAAATCAACAAGGTATCGCCGATCAGCACTTGGTCGGTAGTAATGTCGACTAGCGTATCGGCGAATTTCCTGTGCGCAATCGACGGCATACGACTCGCTAATGCTTCCAAAACAGAAGAGGCTTTCCGAACCGCATACAGCTCTAATACCGCACCGCCGGAAAGCATCATCACCACTAAACTGCCTGCCAAATATTCATCCAGTAGAACCGAAGTGACAATTGCTATACCAGCCAGTAAATCGGCACCAAAATCACCTTGAAGCAATTTTTTGAGTAATTGATAAAGTAACGGAACTCCGCCAAACAACAATACTGTCAATAATGGCAACTCAGCCAACACTAGGCTAAAAGAAAAATGCCCTTGACCAATATTTTCAGTAGCAGAGGTTACTAATGTATTTAACGCGAGGGTGTAACTTTGATGCCCTATACCCAGGGCATATTTGAGGAGTAGAAAAGCAATAATACCGATAAGGCTCAGTATGGCAATGCTGATCTCAGCATTTGAGGATGTAGCTTGTCTGGCATTTTCCGTGTTATTCATAACACGGAATGTTACCACTGTTTCTGACGCTTAACTTTCACATGTTCAGGAACTTTTTGCGTAAACCGTGCTTATTTCTTATATAAAGCCAACACTTGTTTAACGTAATTTTGTGTTTCCGGATTGGGTGGGATTGAGTTGTTGTACTTGACTACCGCGCCCTCACCAGCGTTATAAGCAGCAACAGCAAGGTCAAGATTGGAATGAAACATCCCCAGCAAAAACTTTAGATAACGAGTACCACCTTCAACATTTTGATCGGGATTATTTCGATCAGTAACGCCAAAACGTCTGGCCGTATCGGGCATTAATTGCATTAAACCAACCGCACCGGCCGAGGAAATAGCATTGGCGTTGTAAGCCGATTCAGTTTGTATAACCGCATGAATCAACTTGGGATCCACTTGGTGTTTATCAGCTGCTTGAGCAATAAGGTCGCCAAACTTCTTTCTGTTACCGGTCATAAACGGCAGCGCTTTGTCGTAATTTAAAGCCCTGGTTCGAATGATACGTTTGTATAAGCTGTGTTTAGGTTCATCGGTATAGAAAACATGACCATCCGTATCAACAA
>JAUYMX010000532.1 GCA_030699345.1 Methylococcaceae bacterium | reverse complement strand
GCCATTGATATTGTCGTCCTGGATATAAATGTTGGCTTGCATTTGCGACCAGTACGCTCCTTCATCAACGCCTAACAGCCCCGATCCTACCAGCTGTCCGCCAATGATGCCGACGGCGCTGAATAGTGCGGCAAGTAATGGCATGGACAATAATCCAGCCAAAAATCTTGGGGAAATAATCCGTTTTATCGGGTCCACAGCCATCATTTCCATGCCGGAAAGTTGCTCAGTGGCTTTCATTAAGCCAATTTCCGCCGTTAAAGCAGAGCCTGCACGACCCGCGAATAATAATGCGGAGACTACCGGTCCCAGTTCCCTTACTAAGGATGCCGCAACCATAACGCCAAGGGTTTCTTCAGCGCCAAAATCTGACAGTGTGTAATAGCCTTGTAGACCGAGCACCATGCCGACAAACAATCCGGAGATGGTGATGATTAAAAAAGACAGTACACCGACTGAATACATTTGTTTCAGCAGCAGTCTGGGTCTGGGCAATACGCTTGCTGTACCGGAGACTATCTGAATTAGAAAAAAAGTTGCTCGGCCCAGTTTAGTGAAGCTGGCACGAGTGTTTTTACCCAAAGCTTGTAAGAATTCAATCATCATGGCCGCCGTTAATAACGTTTTCCGGATGATAATAAGTCATCAACATAATCTTTAGCCGGGTAGTGAAAGTGGACTGGCCCATCAGCGGCACCGGTCATGAATTGTTGCACCCATTCCGAAGTAGATTGTTTTATCTCTTGCGGCGTGCCTTGCCCGACAATTTTTCCGCCGGAAATGACGTAGATATAGTCAGCAATGGCGGTTGTCTCCTGGACATCATGCGACACCATAATGCTAGTCAGACCTAGTGTATTATTTAAAGACTTAATCAAGTGAACTAAAGCGCCTTTAGATATAGGATCCTGGCCGGTAAACGGCTCGTCATACATGATCATCATTGGATCCAGTGCAATGGCTCTGGCTAATGCCACGCGTCTGGCCATGCCGCCGGAGAGTTCATTTGGCATCAAATTGCGAGCGCCTCTTAAGCCCACGGCCTGTAATTTCATCAACACCAAGGTGCGGATCATGGACTCGGGCAGGTGAGTATGCTCTCGCAGCGGAAATGCGACATTGTCGTAAACGTTCATGTCGGTTAATAACGCGCCGCTTTGGAACAGCATGCCCATGCGTTTGCGTAGAGAATAGAGATCTGCTCTACGCAATTGATGAACATTTTTGTTATCTATGTTGATAATTCCCTGGTTAGGAAAAAGTTGTCCGCCGATAAGCTTTAATAAAGTTGTTTTGCCGGTGCCGCTGGGGCCCATGATTGCAGTGATTTTGCCGCGTTCAAACTCCATGGAAATATCGTCGAATATCTTCGTATCACCGCGAGTAAATGTCAGATGTCGAACAGAGACTAGGCTGTTTTGTGGGGAAACGCTTTTATCCATGCGGGATTTAACTGTTGGGTTATTGGCAAACTTAGCCGACTATTCTCTATGACTAGTCCCTATTTCGTCAAACTATTGTCGTTGTACAAATGCAGTGCAATGCTCTTTCGTATGATCTG
>JAUYMX010000531.1 GCA_030699345.1 Methylococcaceae bacterium | reverse complement strand
TGTTGATCTTCTCTGGTCAGCCCTTGTGCGGTTGTAATTATTAAAATCCACAGGGCAAAAGTATGTTTTTATTATAAAAACTTGCTTAATATAGCAATGTTATTGAATAACGGCAATTTTAAGAATCAACCCAACAGGATGCTGATACTATTTACCTCATGAATAATCAAGAACACAGCGATACACCCAGCAACACACCCAAAGTGCAGTTGGTGGAAATTACCGAAGATATGTGCGATCAGCGTTTGGACAATTTCTTAATTGCGCATTTGAAGGGCGTACCTAAAAGTCGGATTTACCGGATAGTGCGTAAGGGCGAAGTCAGGGTTAATAAGGGCCGCGTTGATGTTAATTATCGCTTGCTTGCCGGTGATGTCGTTAGAATTCCGCCCGTTCGCGTGGCAGAAAAAACGGAAGAAATGTTCGTCGGTCAAAACCTAAAAGATGCATTAGAGAATGATATTCTGTTTGAAGATGATGGCTTTTTGGTGTTGAACAAACCCGCTGGTTTTGCTGTTCACGGTGGTAGCGGTTTAAGCTCTGGAATTATCGAGGGATTAAGGCAGATCAGGCCGGACGCTAAATTTTTGGAGCTGGTGCATCGACTTGATCGTGATACTTCCGGTTGTTTATTGATTGCCAAAAAGCGTAGTGTTTTAAAGTTGTTACACGAGTTTTTTCGTGATGATCAGGTGCAAAAAACTTATCTGGCGTTGCTTACCGGACAATGGGCCAGAAAAAAATTAGTAGTGACTGCGCCTTTACTGAAAAATGTTAGTAAAGGCGGGGAGCGAATGGTGGTTGTCAGTCAATCCGGCAAAGAGGCTGAAACATTATTTAGGCGCATAAAAACCTTTAACGACGCCACTCTGGTTGAAGCCTCGCCAAAAACCGGCCGTACTCACCAAATTCGTGTCCATGCTGCTTTTTTGGGGCATCCCATCGTTGGTGATGATCGCTATGGCAGTGATGAGTTAAACCGCAAGTTTAAAGCACGCGGCTACAAACGGATGTTTCTTCATGCCCAGCAAGTTACCTTTAAACACCCTATCACCGGCGACAGCCTGACTATCGTGGCGCCATTACCTCGGCAATTAGAAGCATTGTTAAAGCATGAAGAACAGGTTTGATTTAATTATTTTTGATTGGGATGGCACGCTGATCAATTCGATAGATTGGATTACCGGTTGTATTCAGCGTTCAGCCGAACGCTGCGGTTTTGTCACACCTGATTATCAAGCAACTAAAAATGTGATTGGTCTGAGTATTGAACGAGCTATGCAAACCTTGCTGCCAGAGGCCGATGAAAATACCCAAAATCAATTAGTGGCTAATTACGCAGAGGAATATTTTGCCAAACAATTAAGCCGGGAGGATTTTTTTCCTGGCGTTTACGACATGTTGATGCAGTTGCAGCATACCGGTTATCAGTTAGCGGTAGCGACCGGCAAAACAAGAGATGGCTTAGCGCAGGCCTTACATGCGACAAATACCAACGACTTGTTCACGGTAACTCGTTGCGCCGACGAAACCCAATCCAAGCCACATCCTAAGATGCTTGAAGAAATTATAGAAGTTACCGGCATTGCACCGGAGCGTGCGTTGATGGTGGGTGATTCCATTCACGACTTGCAAATGGCATTAAATGCCCAAATATCATCTGTCGGAGTATTGTGTGGTGCAAACTCAGAAGCGTTATTGCAACAATACAATCCGTTGGTGTGCTTGTCACAGCCAGCGGAATTACTAAATTTTATCTAAAAGGTTAATAGCAAATTATGGATAACAGTTCAGAACAATCTAACAAATCGGAAGTGACGCAATCACCAGGTTGGGAGCGGGAATTGCTTGAAAAATTGGCTTTTGCAGCCGTGACTGAACAAACCAAGGCACGGCGGTGGGGGATTTTTTTCAAGAGCTTGATGTTTTTGTACTTGATCGTATTGCTCGGCATGGCCGTCTACCCAAAATTTAAACAAGATATTGGTGTCGATGGTAAATATCACACCGCTGTGATTGATGTGGTCGGCCCTATTGCCGAAGACAAACAAGCCAATGCAGACAGCATTATTGATAGCCTTAGAGAAGCGGTAAAAGACAAGCACACCAAAGGCATTATTTTGCATGCCAACTCGCCTGGCGGCAGTCCGGTGCAATCTTCTTATGTCTATGACGAGATTCGTAGCATCAAAAAACAACATCCTGACCTGCCGATTATTGCGGTAGTCAGTGATATGTGTGCTTCAGGGTGTTACTACATTGCCGCAGCCAGCGATAAAATTATTGTTAATCCTGCCAGCTTGGTCGGCTCTATCGGCGTGTTGATGGACGGTTTCGGTTTTGTTGATGTCATGCAAAAAACCGGTGTCGAACGCAGATTGTTGACCGCAGGCGCGCATAAAGCCATGTTGGATCCTTTTTCACCACCTAAAGAAGATGAAACCCTTTACATGAAGGGCTTGTTGGCGCAGGTACATCAACAATTTATTACCGCAGTCAAAACCGGTCGTGGTGATCGCCTGAAAGAGACCCCGGATACATTTTCAGGCTTGGTATGGACTGGTGAAGAAGGCGTTAAGTTGGGCATTGCTGATGGGTTTGGTAATCAGGACTACGTAGCTAAAGAATTGATTGGTGCGGAAGAATTGGTTGATTTTACGCAACAAGAACGCTTGTTAGACCGCCTTGCAGGTAGGTTAGGCGCCTCCTTTGGGCAATCTTTTTCAAGCGTTATTAAAGGATGGAGCTTGCAATAAAAATTGTAACTATTCAGTCTTTAATCTGAGAGAGGCTATGCGTTTATTGTGTAGGGTGGATAAGCAACGCGCATCCACCGCATTTGCCGGATGCGCTAGCGCTTATCCAGCCTAAGCATGACGGCTCGATCAAGAGACTAAATAGTTACTAAAAATTCAGCGTTTATTCAGAACAGCATAACTAGAATAGTTACGCAAAGAGAGCGCAAGGATGGCGCTTTCTGAATTACACAAATTAGCATTGCTGGAGTGTCATGAAAAATCTCATTAAAGCTTTTGCATTGTTTTTATTGATAAACAGCAGCAGTTTTGCGCAAAACGCTACCTTGTTGTTGTCCTATGTCAGTCTGGATGATGCTACCAAGCAAATCATTGAAGGGACTTATGACAAAGTCTTGGGTGCGCAAACAGAGTTTATTGACGGCAAAGAAGTGCACGTCATTAAAGTGTTAACCCCTGATGGCCGGATTCGTTATTACAGAATTGACGCCGAAACCGGACAGCTAGTCAACGAAACCCACTCTTAAAATTACCATGCGCATTCTTGTCATTGAAGATGAAGTCACCCTTTGCGAACAAATAAAGCAGTTTTTTGTCGGTAAGGGGTTTGCTGTGGATACTGCGCATAACGGTCAGGATGGCTATTTTATGGGTAAGGAATACCCTCTTGATGCAGTGATTATGGACCTCGGTTTGCCGGACTTTTCTGGCGTGGAAGTTCTTAAACGTTTGCGCAGAGATAAAATTAATACGCCTATTTTAATTCTGACAGCACGTAGTAGCTGGCAGGAAAAAGTCGAAGTGCTCGACGCGGGTGCCAACGATTACATCGTTAAGCCTTTTCAATATGAAGAATTGCTTGCCAGGGTTAATGCCCAAATCAGGGCCGCGGCAGGTAAAACCCATCCGGTATTAACGCATGGCACAATTGAATTAAATACCGTAGCGCAAGAGGTCTCGGTAGCTGGTATAGCGCAAGAACTCACCACGTTTGAATACAAAGTGCTTCACTACCTGATGTTGCACAAAGGCGAAGTTATTTCCAAGGCGGTGTTGATTGAGCATGTTTACGATGAAGACTTTGACCGTGATAGCAACGTGATAGAGGTCTTTATTCTTAGGCTTAGAAGAAAGCTGGGGCGAAATCTAATAGAAACCCTGCGCGGTCGTGGCTACAGAATCCCCAATGGGGAATGAAAATAGCGAGCGTTTTGCTTTAGCTTTTGAGTTTATTGAGCAGTTATGCAAAGTCAATCCTTAAGCTTTCGGCTAATCATATCGGCTACATTAGTGCTGGCCGCATTTTTTGGTTTGGTGTCATTAGTGTTGGAAAATAGTTTTCGTGAGACTGCCGAACAAGCATTAAGAGAAAAGCTACAAGTACAGATCTATATGATGTTGTCTGCGGCGGAGGTGAAAAACTCCGGCGAACTCAGTATGCCGACTAATCTACCGGAACCCCGCTTTGCGACACCCGGTTCCGGTTTGTACGCATTTATTCAGCAACCCAATAAAAAACTGGTTTGGCGGTCACAATCTGCCGTTGGATTAGTTGCCCCAGCGCCGCCGCTTGAGCTTTATCCCGGCAGCAGCCAGTTCTTACCGACCGAACAAGGTCGGTATGCCTTGCATTACCACGTCATCTGGAAAAATGTCGCCGGTATTGAGCGCGAATATTTTTTTACTATTACCGAAGATGCTGAATTTGTTAGTCAGCAAGTGCGGCGTTTTCAGGAAAGCTTGAGGGTGTGGTTATTGGCGTTGGGCGTGATGTTAGTATTTATCCAGTTTATGGTGATGCGCTGGAGCTTAAAGCCGCTGCGCTTGATCGTAAAAGATCTTGAAGCAATCGAACAAGGTCAAAAAACACATCTTGATGGACAGTATGCTACTGAATTAGAAGGTCTGGCCGGGCACCTCAATGTCTTTATTAATATTGAGCGGTCGCACTTAGAGCGTTATCGTGATGCCCTGGGCAACCTGGCTCACAGCCTGAAAACACCGCTGGCAATTTTGCGCGGTTGCACCGACTCATTTGTTGGCAACAAAAATACCGTGGAAGAACAAATACTCCACATGGATAAAATAATCGAGTATCAGTTAAAGAACGCAGCGGCCAAAGGTGCCCAGAAAAGCACCCGGACCGTGGATGTGTCTGCGACCATAAAAAAAATATCCTCGGCATTAAGTAAAGCGTATGTCGATAAAAGCATCACCTTCGATATGAATTTTCCTGAATCCTGTCAGATGTATTTCGACGAAGGTGACTTGTATGAAATAGCCGGTAATCTAATAGAAAATGCCTGCAAATGGTGCGCAAGCACTGTAAAGATCAGTATTCTTACCAATCAGCTTAAAGGCCAAAAGAACTTTGCGTTGCTATTGCAAATTGAAGATGACGGACCGGGCATTCCGCCGGGACGACTGAATGAAATATTAAAACGCGGTGTACGCGCCGATGAAAATATTAAAGGCCATGGTATCGGCATGGCTGTGGTTTTCAATCTAATCAATCTATTAGGCGGCAAACTGGTGGGAGGTAAAAGCGACTTGGGTGGCACCAAGTGGAGCGTTTACTTGCCGTGAAATTCTTCAATCCGTATCGATAGTTTCATTTTCAGACCTTGCCGAAAATTGCATAAAAAACTGCCCCGCTTCCGGGGCGGGATTTTGTTCCAAATAAAGCCCTTCCAACGACAGATTACCTTCCTGCCCCAGCACTGAACCTGTTAACAACGTACGAAAATCTTTGCCGCCCAACAACTGGTGGGTGATAGTCAAATACAGTCTTGATAGCTGGTGTTCTTGAATCATCGTATCGAGCATTTGTGGCCCGGCGATCAGATAAATACTTCGATAACCTAGTTTGCCAAGTTCGTGGACTAGCGCGGCACCTTGTACCAATTGCTCTGCGCCGGTAAAAAGTACCGTAAATCCATGTCGTTGCCAATAATCCACTTTTGCAGGATCAGCATTTTTCCCGGTGGCTATATAAACCGGCTGGCTGGTATTGAGTAAGCTTTCATGCATTGGAAAATCCAGGCTGGCGCTGGCAATGATCACTGCTGGCTGCGGTTTTAATCCGTGCTCGTGACGCCATACCATCAGCTCTGCGTCCTTAATCTGCAAAATATTCCCCAGGTGTCCTTGGCTTAGTGCGCGCAGATAACCGCCATGAGTAATCAGGCAGTCTGCTTGGGCATGCAATTCCATAAATAACCCGAAATCAGACACGCTGGTTAAATGCTTGGGGACGAACGTGCTTCCTTCAACCGCGTCCTCCAAGGCAATGCGTCCATCCAAGCTGGACAAAAAATTGGCATACACAAAAGGCGATTCGCAACTGCCCAATAGATGGATGTTATGAGCCAGATATAAGCCTTTAATGTCAATTTGTTCGTTAGCAGGAGGGAAGAGTTTAATGAGTTGTTTGGTCATAATGCAGTGAATAGATAGCTGAAAACAGTATTTTGCTGGAGTTATTGTATATGAAGTCTGCAAGCGAACATTAGCAGGCATAACTCCTGAATATACGTGGCAATAGGTATGGCTGCAGATTGGTTTTGAGGGCAGTTTTTATAAATTTGATCAGAATTTGCCCAAAACTTGGTGGGCGGTATTGGGGAATGAATAACTGCCCATTAAATATTTAATTCATCAAAGATGTTCTATTCAGTTTTGGCCGTTAATCTGACGGGTAGCATGCCGCCAACAACGCCTTCATTTTGGTAAGTCCTAATTCCCGGGTGAGGGCGATATTGCGCTCAGGGATATTTTCAGGATCCGGGTAATGGGCAATTGCCTGTTCAAGACTGCTTTCTCTTAATAAATGCAGCATTGGATAGGGCGAACGGTTGGTGTAATTTGCTGCATCATCGAGCGCTGCTTCTTCAAAGCTGTAGTCGGGGTGGAAACTTGCGAGTTGGTAAATGCCTTCATAGCCTTGATCTGCCAAAAGCGCTTCAGCCAAGCCAAGAAAATCCAAATAATCGTCAAAATCAGCGAAAGCGCAGGCATAAATTAATAGCGACGTTTCGATTGCTGGTTCTTGGTCGAGCTTTTCACATGCCAAAATTAGATTTAATAAGCATTGCTCAAGATCAGAACTGAGTTCGACAGTAAAATCGACGCTGCCTTTGTCCAGCTCACGCTTGGCGAACGGACAAATGTTATGTCTTATAATTACAGTTTTCAGCCATGTGCGAGTGGCTTCAATATAGGCTTCTACAGGTAATGTTGTTGGGCTAGTCATGCTGGCTTCTTAGTTAGGCAGGTGGGTTGATGAGGCGTATTTTTTACAAGAGAAAATCGTGTTGTGTTATAGAATACGCGGTTTAGCTTTATTTAGCCGGTAGAGCTTGTATCGTAACGTCATTAT